>NZ_BAAILP010000239.1:31973-45536 GCF_054589055.1 Novosphingobium sp. 11B
CGTGAGCCTCCAGCTGCTGGATCGCGCGCGACAATGGTGGCTGGGCGATGTGCAGCCGTTCTGCCGCCCGGTTGAAGTTACCTTCGTCCGCAACCGCCACGAAGTAACGCAGGAGGCGCATGTCCATCACGAAATCTAAACCCTCCCTCTAGCATCGCTCGGGCTGCAATATACCCAACAGGTATGTAGTGTTGACCGCATTGATCTTTGATAGAAGTATCGCGCAGGCATATCTGTCCCATGAAAGCTAAGCATATGGGAGAGTCGCTGCAATGGCTATGTTAAGCCGCGCTGATACCTTCATCGTCGATGTGCCGACGATCCGGCCTCACGTGCTGGCCATGGCTACCATGCATGCGCAGTCGATGGTGATCGTTCGGCTGATCGACGCCGACGGCGTCGAGGGGCTGGGCGAGGGCACCACGATCGGCGGCCTCAGCTATGGCGAAGAGAGCCCCGAGAGCATCAAGTCCGCGATCGACACCTACATCGTCCCGGTGCTGGAAACCTGCGATATCGCGCAAGTCGGCGCGACTATGGCCAAAGTCGCCAAGTGCGTGCGCGGCAATCACTTCGCCAAGTGCGCGGTGGAGACGGCGCTGCTCGACATGGCAGGCAAGCGGCTCGGGGTTCCGGTGTCCGAACTGATCGGCGGAGGCCGGGTGCGCGGCAGCCTGCCAGTGGCCTGGACGCTCGCCAGCGGCGACACCGCGCGTGACATCGCCGAGGGCGAGGCCATGCTGGAGGCGCGCCGCCACCGCATCTTCAAGCTCAAGATCGGCAAGCGCGACGTGCGCGACGACGTGGCCCATGTCGGCGCCATCTGCAAGGCGCTCGGCGACCGGGCCAGTGTGCGGGTGGACGTCAACCAGAACTGGAGCGAGGCGCAGGCCAAGCTGGGCATGGCGATGGTGGCAGATGTCGGCTGCGATCTCGTCGAGCAGCCGATCGCCGGGGACGACGTCGCTGGCATGGCCCGGCTGTCCACCACGCAGGCGGTGCCGCTGATGGCGGACGAGGCGCTTCATGGCCCCCGCTCCGCGCTGCGTATCGCTGCGAGCCATGCCGCGGGCGTCTTCGCGCTCAAGATCGCCCAATCGGGCGGCCTTTTCGCCACCGCCGAAGTCGCCGCGATCGGTACGGCCGCGGGTATCGGCCTGTATGGCGGCACCATGCTCGAAGGCGGGATCGGCACCATTGCGTCGGCCCATGTCTTCGCGACCCTGCCTGAACTCGCCTGGGGCACCGAACTGTTCGGTCCGTTGCTCCAGACCGAGGAAATCCTTTCCGAGCCGCTGGCCTATGCCGACTTCTCGCTGGCGGTCCCGACTGCGCCGGGCCTCGGCGTCAGCCTCGACGAGGACAAACTCGCCTTCTTCCGGCGCGACCGGACCGCGCCCGCCCTTCACGCCGTCAACGCAGGAGCCTGACCCCCGTGCTTTTCATGGTCGAAATGGACGTCAACATTCCCCTGGGCTTCGATCCCGCCGAAGCGGCGCGGATCAAGGCCGAGGAAAGGGCCTACTTCCAGAAGCTCCAGGCCGCGGGAACCTGGCGCCACATCTGGCGCAAGGTCGGCTTGTACTCGAACGTCTCGATCTTCGACGTCGAGAGCAACACCGCGCTGCACGACACGCTCATGGCACTGCCGCTGTACCCCTTCATGACCATGAAGGTGACGCCGCTGTGCCGCCACCCTTCCTCCATCCATGACGACGATCGCTGATCGCCACCGCCCGGAATAACGGGCCTAGAATTACGGGAGAGAATGAAATGGACACCAGCTTCGTAAAGACCCCCGAGATCCAGCAGTTGCTCGACCGCGCCGCCGGCGTGAACGAGAGCGGTGGCAGCCCGCGCCTCAAGGCGATCGTGCGCGACCTTACCGAAAGCGTGATGGAACTCATCGTCAGGCATGACGTCTCCGAGAGCGAGTTCTGGCTGGCGATGAAGTACCTGTCGGACAGCGCGGCCGAGATCGGCCTGATCGTCCCCGGCACCGGCCTCGAGCACTTCCTCGACCTCTACATGGACGCCAAGGACGCCGAAGCGGGCCTGACCGGCGGCACTCCGCGCACCATCGAAGGTCCCCTCTATGTAGCCGGTGCACCGCTGGTGGAAGGCAACGTAAACCTCAGCGTCGACCCCGACGAGGGCACCACCGTGCTGCACATGACCGGCACCGTGACCGGACCCGACGGCGAGGCGGTCAAGGACGCTGTCGTCCACGTGTGGCATGCGAATTCGAAGGGCTGGTATTCGCACTTCGACCCGACTGGTGAACAGACCCCGTTCAACAACCGCCGCCGCATCAGGCTGGCCGACGACGGACGCTATGCGTTCCATTCGAACCAGCCGAGCGGTTACTCGGTGCCGCCCGGAGGCGCGACGGATAAGCTGATGCAGGCGCTCGGCCGCCACGGTAACCGTCCGGCACACGTCCACTTCTTCATCGAGGCGCCGGGCTACCGTACGCTGACGACGCAGATCAACTTCGGCGACGATCCCTTCGCGGCGGACGACTTCGCCTTCGGCACCCGCGAGGGCCTGCTACCGGTGCCCAGCCGCCAGGGCGACAGCGCCTACATCCAGTTCGATTTCCAGATGCAGCGCGCCCACGACGCGGGCGACGAGGGCTTCTCCTCGCGCACCCGCGCCGAAGCGACGGCGCTTCCGGAAGCCGAAACCGTCTGACGACCAGAACACGGGAGACAGGATCATGCACGAACATCTGATGAGCCGCGTTGCGACCGCCGTGGTCGACGACCCCGAGACCGGCCTGTTCCGCTGCCGCCGCGACGTCTTCACCGATCCGGCGCTGTTCGAACTCGAGATGAAGTACATCTTCGAGAGCAACTGGGTCTACGTCGCTCATGAGAGCCAGGTCGAGAAGAAGAACGACTACTTCACGACCTGGATCGGGCGGACCCCGGTGATCCTGACCCGTGCCAAGGATGGCGGCCTCAACTGCGTCGTCAACGCCTGCGCCCATCGCGGCGCCAAGCTGTGCCGACGCAAGCGGGGCAACCAGCCGCTCTTCGTGTGCCCCTTCCACGGCTGGAGCTTCAAGACCGACGGCTCGCTGATGCGTGCCAAGGATGCCAGCACCGGCGCCTATCCGGACAGCTTCAACCATGAAGGGTCGCACGACCTGACGCGCGCCCGCGTCGAAAGCTATCGCGGCTTCATCTTTGCCTCGCTGAACCATGACGTGCTGCCGCTCACGGAGCATCTCGGCGAGGCCAGGGTAATCATCGACCAGATGGTCGACCAGGCGCCCGAGGGGCTGGAACTGCTGACCGGCAATTCCACCTACACCTTCGACGGCAACTGGAAGATGCAGATGGAGAACGGCTGCGACGGTTACCACGTCAGCTCCGTTCACGAAAACTACCAGTCCACCATGGGCCGCCGCGCGGACGGTGGAACCAAGGCGGTCGACGCCAATGGCTGGTCCAAGGCCCCGGCAAGCGGGGTCTACGGTTTCGAGCATGGCCATATCCTGCTCTGGACGCAGGTGCTGAACCCCGAAGTCCGCCCGATCTGGAGCCACAAGGCGGCGCTGGATGCACGGCTCGGCGAGGACAAGGCGAAGTTCATCCTCGAACAGACGCGCAATCTGGCGCTCTATCCCAACGTGTTCCTGATGGACCAGTTCTCCACCCAGATCCGCGTGGTGCGTCCGATCGACGTCCATACCACCGAGGTCACGATCTACTGCTACGCGCCCAAAGGCGAGAGTGCCGAAGATCGTGCCCACCGCATCCGCCAGTACGAGGATTTCTTCAACGTCACCGGCATGGGCACGCCCGACGACCTCGAGGAATTCCGCAGCTGCCAGTCCGCCTACGAAGGTGCGGGCGAACTGTGGAACGACCTCAGCCGCGGTGCCACGCGCTGGGTCCATGGTCCCGATGCCAATGCGAAGGCCATGGGCATGAACCCGCTGCTCTCCAGCGAGCGCAGCGAGGACGAGGGCCTCTTCGTGCGCCAGCACGAGTTCTGGGCGCAGATCATGCTCGACGGCATGGCGAAGGACGCCGAACCGATGCTGGAGGCTGCGGAATGACCCTCGTTCTGGAAAACACCGCCGCCGCGCTGTCCTATGCCGAGATCTGCGCGTTCCTCTACCGCGAGGCGCGTCTGCTCGACGACCGCGAGTTCGACGAATGGCTGGAATGCTATTCGCAGGACGCCGAGTACTGGATGCCCGCGTGGACCGACGACGATGCGCTGACCACGAACCCGCAGACCGAGATCTCGCTGATCTACTACGGCAACCGCAAAGGGCTCGAGGACCGGGTCTACCGCCTGAACACCGAGCGTTCGTCTGCCAGCACGCCTGAAGCGCGCACTTCGCACTTCATCGCCAATGTCGAGGTGCTGGAGACGCGCGAAGGTGCGATCGACCTGCGCTATAACTGGCACACGCTCAGCCACCGCTACCAGCAGACGCAGCAGTTTTTCGGAACCACCTTCCTGACGCTGGATACGGCTGGAGACGCCCCGAAGATCCTGAAGAAGAAGATCGTTCTCAAGGACGACTATATTCATCAGGTCATCGACGTCTACCACGTCTGAGGAGGTTGCAGTGATCTTCGCAGGACGGTTCGCAGGCAAGGTCATGGTCGTGACCGGTGCCGCACAGGGTATCGGGGCGGGTGTGGCCACCCGCGCGGCGGCGGAGGGCGCAAGCGTCGTCCTCGTCGACCGGGCCGACTTCGTCACCGAAGTGGAGCAGGCCATCGTCGCGGACGGCGGCAAGGCCGTCTCGGTGCAATGCGACCTTGAAACCTACGAGGGTGCGGCCGAGGCGATGGCGGCGGCCGTCGCGGCGTTCGGGCGCATCGACATTCTCGTCAACAACGTCGGCGGCGCGATCCGCATGCGCCCTTATGCCGAGTTCGAGCCGGCGCAGATCGATGCTGAAATCCGCCGCTCGCTGATGCCGACGCTCTATTGCTGTCATGCGGCGCTGCCGGTCATGTTGGGGCAGGGCGCTGGCACGATCGTCAACCTTTCGTCCAACGCCACGCGTGGTATTCGCCGGGTGCCCTATTCGGCGGCCAAGGGTGGGATCAACGGCATGACGCAGGCGCTCGCCATGGAATACGCCGAAGCCGGCATCCGCGTCGTCGCGACCGCGCCCGGCGGCACCAGCGCGCCCGCGCGCCGCGTCGCCCGCAATGCCGAGGGCGACAACGCGCAGGAGCAGGCGTGGATGGCCGAGGCGGTGGAGCAAGTCACGTCGTCGGCGTTCATGAAACGCTATGGCACGCTGGAGGAACAGATCGCGCCGATCCTCTTCCTCGCCTCGGACGAGGCCAGCTACGTGACCGGATCGGTCCTGCCGGTGGCTGGTGGCGATATCGGCTGACGCCAGCTTCATAGGACATGGATAGGTGCCCAGACTGATCGCCGTCACCCGCTCGGGCGACGAAACCGCCATCGGTGCTTATCGCACCGACTTCTCGCGCTTGTCCTGCCTGATCGCCATGACCCCGGCGCTCGACGGCCTGCGTGTCACCATCGCACCTGAGGACTGATCTATGCCTTTCACTCAAGCTGCAGGAGCCAGCCTCTACTGGAAGCGCGACGGCCGCGACGACGCACCTGCGCTGGTGCTGCTCAACTCCATCGGCACCGATATGGATTTGTGGGACGCGGTGCTGCCGTTCCTGCGCGACCGCTTCGCGCTGCTGCGGATCGACGCACGCGGCCATGGTGCGTCAATTTCCGAACCGGGTGACTTTTCGATGGCGATGCTGGCCGCCGATGTGCTTGCAGGCGCGGACGCGGCAGGTTTTGCACGCTTCAGTGTCGCGGGCGTGTCGCTGGGAGGGATGATCGCGATGGAACTGGCCCTCGCCGCACCCGAGCGCGTCGAAAAGCTCATCCCCATCTGCACGTCCGCCACGATGGACAACGCCTCGTGGAACGATCGTATCGCGAAAGTGCGCGGTGAGGGGATGGCCGCCATCGCCGACCTTGCGATGGGGCGTTTTCTGTCGGACACGGCCGAACCCGCGATCTATGCGGCCGTGCGTCGCCAGTTGGTCGGCATGAACGCGCAAGGCTACGCGGGCTGCGGGGCGGCGATCCGCGACATGGATCTGGCCGAGCGTATCTCCGGCATCGCCGCGCCCACTCTGGTGGTAACCGGCACGCGCGATACCTCGACGCCGTTCGAGGGGCATGGCGAATATTTGCTTGCCCGGATCCCCGGCGCTGCGCATCTGTCGCTCGAGGCTGCACACCTTGCACCGCTGGAGGCTCCCGCCGAACTGGCCTCAGGCATGATCGCCTTCCTGCAGGACTGATCCCATGGAAAAATCAGACGTCGTCATCGTGGGAGCGGGACATGGGGGAGCGCAGTGCGCGCTCGCCCTGCGCCAGAACGGGTTCACCGGAACCATCACCGTCATCGGCCGCGAGCCGGAGCATCCTTACGAGCGGCCGCCGCTTTCGAAGGAATACTTCGCGCGGGAGAAGACCTTCGATCGTCTCTACATCCGCCCGCCGACGTTCTGGGCTGAGAAGGAGGTGACCTTCAGGCTCTCCACCGAAGTCACCAGGGTGGACGCCGAGGCGAAGGAACTGACGCTCTCGAACGGCACGACCTTCGGTTACGGCAAGCTGGTCTGGGCGACCGGCGGCGATCCGCGGCGCCTGTCGTGCGGCGGCGCCGAGCTGGCGGGCGTCCACGCGGTGCGCACCCGCGAGGACTGCGACACTCTGATGGCCGAAGTCGATGCGGGCACGAAGAACATCGTCGTCATCGGCGGCGGCTACATCGGGCTGGAAGCAGCGGCGGTGCTGTCGAAGATGGGGCTGAACGTGGTCCTGCTCGAAGCCCTGCCGCGCGTGCTGGCGCGCGTCGCGGGCGAGGAACTGTCCGAGTTCTACCAGAAGGAACACCGCGATCACGGGGTGGACCTGCGCACCGGCGTTGCGGTCGAATGTCTCGAAGGCGACGGCCACCGGGTAACGGGCGTGAAACTGGTCGACGGCGAGGTGATCCCGGCCGAGGCGGTGATCGTCGGCATCGGCATCGTGCCCGCCGTCGGCCCGCTGATCCTGGCAGGTGCCTCGGGCGCGAACGGCGTGGACGTGGACGAGTTCTGCCGCACCTCGCTGCCGGACGTCTACGCGATCGGCGACTGCGCGGCCTTCGCCTGCGATTATGCGGGCGGTACGGTGATGCGGGTGGAATCGGTGCAGAACGCCAACGACATGGCAACGTGCGTGGCCAAGGCGATCTGCGGGGACGCAAAGCCCTACAAGGCGTTCCCGTGGTTCTGGTCGAACCAGTATGATCTCAAGCTGCAGACGGCCGGGATCAACATGGGCTTCGACCAGACGGTGACGCGCGGCGACGTCGAGGGGCGCAGCTTCTCGGTGGTTTACCTCAAGCAGGGCAAGGTCGTGGCGCTGGACTGCGTGAACATGGTCAAGGACTACGTGCAGGGCCGCAAGCTGGTGGAAGCGGGTGCGACGCCCGATATTGGGCGCCTCGCCGACGCGGGCGTGCCGCTCAAGGAACTGGTCTGACAATGACGTCGTCCCGGACCCGATCCGGGACCGCTGGCCGTGAACCGCCTTGCGACGACGAGAGCAGCGAGGAAGTGATCGGGGCGATTGTCAGGGCGTGACCCGGCAGGTAGGCTCGTCGCCTCGAACAGCAGTAGAGGTCGCGCCGGATTGTTTCCTTCCAAGCCCATCGTTCCGACCGTTGCTCCACATGACGCTTGAAGCACAGGCGAGAGCAGCGTTGCGACAGGGGGACCTGAAGGGCGCGGCGTCGGCGGCGGGTGCGCTGGCGCAGGCGAGGCCGGACCAACCGGCGGGTTTTTTCCTGCTTGGCGTGGCGGCGGCAGAAGCGGGGCAGATCGCGCGTGCGGTGCCCCTGCTCGAAGCGGCGGTCGCGCGCGGGCCGGAGCCGGAGCATCTTGCCCAACTGGCCAAGCTGCTCATCCTGCTGCGGCGCGACGGGGAGGCGGCAGACGCGGCGCGGGAGGCGATGGCGCTGTCGCCGATGGATGCGCGCACTTTCGACACCATCGGGTGCGTACTGGCGCGCCTCGGCGATCACGAAGCCTCGCTCGCGCCGTTCGCTGCCGCAGTGGCAGCCGAGCCGGACGACCTCGAATATCGCTACAACCTTGCGGCCGCCAGCGGCTTTACCGGCCGTGTCAATGAGGCAAGCGCTCACTACGAGACGATCCTTGCCGCTGACCCGGTCAATGCGCGGGCGCATTACGCCCTTGCCATCCTGTCACGGCAGACCGCGCAGGCCAATCACGTCCCCCGGCTGAACGCGGCGCTGGCGGCGGTACGTGAGCCGGACGCTGCGCTGCGCATTCGCTATGCGCTGGCCAAGGAGCACGAAGATATCGGTAACTCCGCCGATGCGTTCCGCCACCTGTCGGCCGCCAACGACGCGCACAAGCGCAGCATCGGCTACGATTTCGCGCAGGATGCCGAGATATTCGACGCAATCGAAACCGTGTTCGAAAAGGGCTCGCCGGTAAGAAGTGAAGGGCGGCGCGGCGCCGCTCCCATATTCGTGGTCGGCATGCCGCGCACCGGAACCACGCTCGTCGATCGCATCCTGTCCTCTCATCGCGACGTCGAGGCGGCCGGTGAATTGCAGGCGATGCCGCTGGCAGTGAAGCTGCTGGCAGGTACTCCATCGCGCCGCGTCATCGACGGCGAAACCGTTGCGGCGAGCGTCGCTGTCGATGCTGGGGAACTGGCCGCCGCCTACCTTGAGCGTGCGGCCCATCACGTGGCGGCGCAGAAGCCGCGCTTCACCGACAAACTACCTGCCAATTTCCTGTACATCGGGCACATTGCGCGCGCCTTGCCCGATGCCCGGATCGTCTGTCTGCGTCGTAATCCGATGGACACGATCTGGAGCAATTACAAGAACCTGTTTGGAAGCCAGTCGCCTTACTACGCCTATTCCTACGATCTGATGGATACCGCACGCTACTATGCGCGCTTCGACCGGTTGATGAAGTTATGGCAAAGCCTCTGGCCGGATCGCGTGTTGCAATTGTCCTATGAGGCGCTCGTCGCCGATCAGGAGGGCGAGACGCGGCGAATGCTTGCTCATTGCGGACTGGAGTGGGACGAGGCCTGCCTCGCCTTCCACGAGAACCGCGCCGCCGTTGCCACGCCGAGCGCGGCGCAGGTTCGGCGGCCGATCAACGCAGATGCCGTCGAGCGCTGGCGTGCGCATGAAGCGGCACTCGCGCCAGCGCGGGCATGGCTGCAGACGCAGGGTATCGACGCCTGAGCCCATCGCTCCTCACCGCGAGCGCGGCGAGATAAGCCATGCCAGTCGCAGTGACAGCCGGCATAGGGGTCAGGAAAGCAACCTCGGCACCGACATGGTGCGGATGGAGAAGCGGGCGTCGGGATGCTCCACCCCGTCGCGGTGCGCGGCACGGTGCTGGACGACGCCGTTCTTGCCGAAACCCTGGACCACCGGCCGATCGGTCTTGCTCGACAGCCAGAGGCGTAGAAGGTGGCGCTTGCGCTGCGGTTCGGGCCAGTCGAAGAACTCGGTGCGCGAGTGGAGCGCGGCATAGTTCGACAGCCACTGGATGTCGCCGGGACGAAAATCCATCGCGATCGCCATGCCGGGCTCGTACGTGATTTCGTCGAAGAGGCGCAGGACTTCCAACTGATCCTCGGTCAGCTTCGGCACGCCGGGGTACTCCTGCGCCGTCACGATATAGAGCGAACCGGCATACATCGAGAAAACCCCGTCCTCCACACTCACCACCGGCGAGGTGTAGGTATCGGCAGGCGCTTCCGCGTCCTGGCGCCTCCAGTCCCAGTGGAACGGCTCGAGCAGCAGGTGAGCAAGGTCCGGTCGGCGGCGCAGGATCTCGTTGTAGATCTCCGCGCCTGAGACCAGGCACGACAGCCCGCCTTCGCGCGCGCCGCGCAAACACATCAGCGCGACGATGTCGGAACTGTCGGAATGATAGACCAGCTTGTCGCGCACCTTGGAGGACTTCGCAGTGGGATCGTCCATCGTCTTGTCGCTGGTGGCGTAGACGTGGTCGAGCAGGTCGCCCATCTCGTTCTGGCGGATCGGATCGCCCATGTGCAGGCCTAGCACGTAGTAGATCGCACTCGACAGCGCATCGGAATAGAGGTCCGAACGCAGGCCGCGCACCAGCACGAAGCCGCGCCCGAAATCGACGTCCTCTCGCCACGCCTTCACCGCATCGGCGCAAGCGACCAGCGGATAGTCTTCCGCCTGGACGAAACGCAGGTCAGGGTCGTCCTCGAGGAAGCGCTTTCCCAGCGTTTCCAGTTCGGCGAGCTGGTCCGCGTCGAGTTCGTAGACCCAGTCCTGGCCCTCCATCAGACGATCCCCGCGCCATGCGGCGGCGGTCAGGACGGGGCCGAGGGCGGAGGATGGAACTTCGGCGACGGTCATAACGGCATGTCTCCTGTGGCGCGTGGCGGCACTCTAGGCATGCTGACATCGCATTGTCTTGATGCTGGACGCACGCGAACGTGCACGAAAGTTCACCATGCATAGCCGCTGGAATTGATTTCTGTGCACTGACTTGGCTTGAAAAGCCGCACATGTGGCGGTTTTACGTTGACCGCATGATTTTTTGTATACTAAAATACTGTCGTAACTGTGTCGATTCGACGGTTCATCGGGAGCTTGCGCAATGGCGGCGAATGCTGCGCTGGAAGACAATTACGCCGTGGCGTTTGGCGGAAAGGCCGGCTTCGGGCGCTTCCCGGCGCTGGTTCTGATCGATTTCGTCGAAGCCTACTTCGCGCCAGACAGTCCGCTTTACGCTGGAGTCGAGGACGCATTGACATCGGCGCTGCGCGTGCGTGAAGCCGCGCGGGCAGCGGGCGTGCCTGTGATCCTGACCAACGTGACGTACCACCCCGGCGGTATCGACGGTGGCCGCTTCTTCGAGAAGGTCCCGGCGCTCGAGGCTTTCATCGCCGGCAACCCGATGGGCGCATGGCCCAAGGGGCTGGAACCGCAAGCGGACGAGATCGTGCTGACCAAGCAGTACCCCAGCGCCTTCTTCGGAACTTCGCTTGCCGCGACGCTGACCGCGCGGGGCATCGACCAGGTGATCCTCGGCGGCCTGTCCACCAGCGGCTGCGTGCGCGCGACTTGCGTGGATGCCATGTCGCACGGCTTCCGCACCGCTGTCGTCGCCGACGCCTGCGGCGATCGCCATCCCGAGCCGCACAAGGCCAACCTCTTCGACATGAACGCGAAATATGCAGACGTCGTCTCGGAAGAGGCGACCATCACCTATCTGTCCGAACTGGAGACCATTCGATGACCGCGATCGAGATCGTCGAAGTTGCCCCGCGCGACGGCTTGCAGAACGAGAAAGTCCTCGTCTCGCTGGAAGACAAGGCCGAACTGATCCGCCGCCTGATCGACTGCGGCGCCCGCCGGATCGAGGTCGGCAGCTTCGTGAACCCCAAGAAGGTGCCGCAGATGGCGGGCACTGACGAACTCCTCGCCATGCTGCCGCGCCGGGGCGACCTGACGTACGTGGGCCTCGTCATGAACATGCGCGGGCTGGAGCGCGGTCTCGCCGCCGGTATCGACGAAGCGGGCGCGGTCTGCGTCTCGACCGACGGTTTCGCGATGCGCAACCAGGGCCAGACCAGCGACGAATCCATCGGTGTCGCGTCCGAAATCGTGCTCGCCGCCAAGGCAGCGGGCAAGAGCGGTCAGGTGACCATCGGCGCCGCGTTCGGCTGCCCCTTCGAAGGCGAAGTGCCCGCCGAACGCGTCGTCGCCATGGCCCGCAAGCTCGCCGAAGTGGCCCCGCGCGAGATTGCGCTGGCCGACACCATCGGCGTCGCCGTGCCCGCCCAGGTATCGCGCCTTGTAACCCAGGTGCGCGAGGCGATCGGCGGCATTCCCGTCCGCGTCCACCTCCACAACACGCGCAACACCGGCATCGCCAATGCCTGGGCCGCGATCGAGGCGGGGGCGACCACGCTCGACGCCGCGCTCGGCGGGATCGGCGGCTGCCCCTTCGCGCCGAACGCCACCGGCAACATCGCCACCGAGGACCTGCTCTACATGCTGGATCGCTCGGACGTGGCGACCGGCTACGACCTTGCCGCCGCGATCGGCCACGCCAAGTGGCTGGAAACTGTCATGAACAAGCCCCTTCCCGCAATGGTGAGCCGTGCCGGCCCGTTCCCGCAGACCATCGAACAGAAAGCCTGACCGCCATGGACACCCCTAACACCGGCGCCTTGACCGACATCCGCGTGGTCGAACTCGGCCAGCTCATCGCCGGGCCGTTCTGCGGCCAGTTGCTGGGCGACATGGGCGCCGAAGTCATCAAGGTCGAACCGCCGCAGATCGACGGGAAAGGCGGCGGCGACCCCATGCGCAACTGGGGCCACGGCGACGCCAAGCTGTGGTGGGAAGTGGTCGCGCGCAACAAGAAGTCGGTCAGCGCCAACTTGCGCGTGCCCGAAGGTCAGGAGATCGTGCGCAAGCTCGTCGCCCATGCCGACATCCTGATCGAGAACTTCAAGCCCGGCACCATGGAAAAGTGGGGCCTCGGCCCGGACGTGCTGCATGAGATCAACCCGCGCCTGATCATCGTGCGCGTTTCCGGCTACGGCCAGACCGGGCCTTATTCCTCGCGCGCGGGCTTCGGCGGCATCGGCGAGGCCATGGGCGGATGGCGCTACATCGTCGGCGATCCCGACCGCGCGCCGAGCCGCATGGGCGTCTCCATCGGTGACAGCCTTGCCGCGACTTACGGCTGCATGGGCGCGCTGGCCGCGCTCCACGCCCGCGAGCGCACCGGCAAGGGCCAGGTGGTGGACAGCGCGCTCTACGAGGCGGTGCTGCAGGTCATGGAGAGCCTGGTGCCCGAGTACATGGTTTCCGACCATGTCCGCAAGCGTACCGGCTCGATCCTTGAAGGTATCGCGCCGTCGAACGTCTATCCCACCAGCGACGGCGAGTACCTGATCGGCGCCAATCAGGACGCGATCTTCAAGCGGCTCTGCCAGGCCATGGGCCGCCCCGAAATCGGCACCGATGAGCGCTATGCGACCCACGTGGCACGCGGCGAGCGCCAGACCGAACTGGACGATCTCATCTCCGATTGGACCCGCACGCTGACGGTGGACGAACTGGAGGAGAAGATGATCGAATTCTCGATCCCCGCCGGCAAAATCTACCGCGCGCCCGAGATGCTGTCCGACCCGCACTTCGCCGCGCGCGAGGCCCTGATCGACGTCGAGCATCCGCAGTGGGGTTCGTTCAAGATGCAGAATACCTTCCCCAAGCTGTCGGCGACGCCGTCTTCGGTTCGCCGCCGCGCTCCGCTGGAAATCGGGCAGGACAATGCCGAGATCTACGGCGACCTGCTGGGCATGAGCGAGGACGAAATCGCGGCCCTGAAGGCCGGCGCGGCGATCTGATCACTATCCTCCCCGTTCCGCAGGAATGGGGAGGCGGACCGCCCGCGCAGCGGGTGGTGGAGGGGGGATAACCCTTCCGGCAGCCCTACGGGC
>NZ_BAAILP010000239.1:45707-47941 GCF_054589055.1 Novosphingobium sp. 11B
TTCGGCCCAATCGGGATCGCGCTGGCCGAGTGCGGTGGTGATCTCGACGTGCTCGCGGTAGCTGCGCAGGAGTTGCTCGCGGCTGTAGGCACGCACCGTCTGCTGGACGACCGGCTGCAGCACCAGCTTGCCGAGCAGCGCGGCGAGGCGGTCGGAGGCCGCCGTCTCCAGGATCAGCGCATGAAAGCGGGCATTGGCGGCAAGGTAGGCAGGCAGGTCGAAATCGAGCGCCTCGATCACCGTACGCATGGCCTCGTTCGCGGCGTTCAGACCGGCGATGACGCTTGTGTTTGCCCGGCTGGCGGCACGGCGGACGGCGTAGGCTTCAAGCATGCCGCGAAGGACGAAGACCTCCTCGAGATCGTCGTTGTTCCATTCGGCCACGAAGGAGCGCTGGCTGTCGGTGCGGCGCACGAAAAGCTCGGCCTCAAGTTGTCGGATCGCGGCGCGGACGGGGGTGCGCGAGACGCCGCAGAGCGCCGCCAGTTCCTCTTCCTTGAGCTGCGTGCCGGGGGGGAGTTCGCCCGAGAGAATGCGGCTGCGCAACTCTTCATAAGCCTGATCGCTGGCTTTCGACACCTCGAACCTTCCTGCATTCGGCGGCACCCAGAGGGGGGCTAACGGCACCCAAAGGGGGGCATGGCGCAACCGGGCAGTCCGGAAAGGACCGCTTCAAAGCGCCATGCCCCCCTTGCAATGATACGCCAGCCGGGCCGTGCGTGAAAGCTCTTTGTATACTAAACTACCAGCGCCCTCCCAGCGCGCGGAACAGATCGACTTGCGCGAAGGCCACCTCGCGTTTTGCGGCTGCGGAATCCGCTTCGGCGCTGGCAAGGGTGCGCTGGGCGTCGAGGACGTTGAGGGCATCGATCTGACCCCGGCTCTGGCGGGCGAGGCTGACGTTGGCTGCGCGGTTCGCCGCATCGCGCGAGGCGGCGAGGCGTTCCTGCCGGAGCAGGGCGTTGCGGTAGGCGGACAATGCGGTTTCCGTTTCGCCCAGCGCGGTCAGCACGGTGCCGTCGAAGGTGGCGAGATCGGCCTTGGCGTCGGCCTTGCTTTCGTTGATGCGGGCGCGGATCGCTTCCTGGTTGGGGAAGGCCCACGAGATCAGTGGGCCCAGCAGCCAGCGCAGCGGGCCGCCGCCGAACACGTCGGTCGCGCCGACCGCCGTGGTGCCGATCGAGCCGCCCAGCGTGATGCGCGGGTAGAGGTCCGCCGTCGCCACGCCGATGCGCGCGGTATCGGCGGCGAGGCGGCGCTCGGCGGCCTTCACGTCGGGGCGGCGGGCGAGCAGCGTGGCGCCGTCGCCGACCGGGATGGGGGTGGCGACATTGGGGGTGGTGTCGCGGGCGATCACGCTGTCGGGCAAGTCCTGCGGGGTGCGGCCGGTCAGGACGGCGATGCGGAACAGGGCGGCGTCGCGGCGGGCCTGCAAGGTCGGGATGGCGGCCGCCTGTGCCTCGCGCAGTTGGGTGACGCGGATGACGTCGAGCTTCTGGTTGAGGCCGCGTTCGAAGCGGGCGTTGGTGATGCGTTCCGAGCGGGCGAGCAGGTCCACGGTGCGCTGGGCGACGTCGATCTGTTCGTTGGCGCTGGTGGCGTCGACATAGGCGCGCACGGTGTCGGCGACGACGGTGACGCGCACCGCGTCGGCATCCTCCTGCGCGGCGGCTAGGTCCGCGCGCGAGGCTTCGATACCGCGCTTGACGCGGCCGAACAGGTCCACCTCGTAGTTGACCGAGAGCCCGCCATCGACGCGGCGGCCCTCGCGGTCGAAGCCGGGGAGCACCTGTGCCTCGGAGACGCGGCCGTACGTGCCGGTGGCGCTGAGGTCGGTGGACGGCAGGCGGTCGGCGCGCGATCCGCGCAAAGTGGCGCGGGCCTTCTCGATGCGGGCCACGGCGACACGGATGTCGGTGTTGGCGGCCAGCGCGTCGGTGACGAGGGCGTTCAGCGCCGGGTCGTTGTAGAGCTTCCACCAGGTGTCGTCGGGCGCGGCCGTGGTGACGTCGGCGCTCTGCACGCCGACGAAAGGGGCCTCGGCCGAAGCGGGCGGGGTGGGGGCCACATGGTCCGGCCCGACGGCGCAGGCGGAAAGGGCGGTGGCGGCGAGGAGCGCCGCTAAAGTCTGCTTCATCATCGGATATGTCCTGTTTCGATGAAATCGTGAGGTGGGCGCGGGGGGCTTCGACAAGCTCAGCCTGAGCGGGGTTGGGGGGATTCCGCGAAGCCTT
>NZ_BAAILP010000239.1:48078-58345 GCF_054589055.1 Novosphingobium sp. 11B
GTTACTCAGCCGGAACCGCGTGGAGGTCCGCATGGTGCGGGCGCGGACGGCGGCGCAGCTTCTCCGCCAGACCCCGGCACACCACGTAGAACGTGGGCGTGAACAGCAGCCCGAAGCCGGTGACGCCGGTCATGCCGAAGAACACCGCCGTGCCCAGCGCCTGCCGCAGTTCCGCGCCGGCGCCTTGCGCGATCACCAGCGGGACTGCGCCCAGGATGAACGCGAAGCTGGTCATCAGGATCGGACGCAGGCGGGTCTGCGCGGCGTAGACGGCCGCCTCGACGATGCCCATGCCCTGTTCCTCCTCGGCCTGCTTGGCGAATTCGACCACGAGGATCGCGTTCTTGGCCGCCAGCGCGATCAGCACGACGAGGCCGATCTGCGTGAGGATGTTGTTGTCCATGCCCCGCAGGTTCACGCCCGCCATGGCCGCGAAGAGGCACATCGGTACGATCAGCACGATCGCCAGCGGCAGGGTCAGGCTTTCATACTGCGCGGCCAGCACGAGGAAGACGAAGACCACGGCCATGCCGAAGACGATCGCCGCCGTGTTGCCCGCCGTCACCTGCTGGTAGGCGATGCCCGTCCACTCGAAGCTGTAGCCCGAGGGGAGCGTCTCGTTCGCGACCTTCTCCATGGTGGAGAGGGCCTGTCCGGTCGAGAAGCCCGGCGCCACGCTGCCGTCGACTTCCACGGCGGGGTGCAGGTTGTAGCGCACCACGCGGTAGGGGCCGGTCTTGTCCTGGAAGGTGGCGACCGAACCGATCGGCACCATCGCGCCGGAGTTCGAGCGAGTCTTCAGGTTGGCAAGGTCGGCGATCGAGCCGCGGCTGCCCTGATCCGCCTGCGCGGTGACGCGGAAGGTGCGGCCGAGCAGGTTGAAGTCGTTCACGTAAGCCGAGCCGAGGTAGACCTGCAGCGTCTCGAACACGCGCTCGGGCGGGATGCCGAGCATGTCGGCCTTGCGGCGGTCAATGTCGGTGAAGACGCGCGGGGTGTCCTGGTTGAACAGGGTGTAGACCTGGCTCAAGTCCTTCTGCTGGTTGGCCTTGCCGATCACGCCGCCCGCCGCCTTGGCAAGCTCGCCGTAGCCGCGACCTTCGTTGTCCTCCACGATCATGCGGTAGCCGCCCGGGGGGACGATGCCGTTGATGGTCGGCGGCGGAATGACGAGGACCATGGCCTTGTCGTAGCCCTTCAGCGCTTCCTGCGCCTGCGCCATGATCTGCGCGCCGGTGACGCCCAGTTCCTTGCGCTCCTCGAAACTCTTGAACGGGAAGTAGATCGCGGCCGAATCCGGCGATGCGGTGCGCGAGGGGCCGTGGAAGCCGGCGAACATCACCGCGCCGCGAATGCCCTTGATCGGCAGGAGACGCTTGGCGATGTCCTTGGTCACTTCATCCGTGCGCTCCAGCGAGGAGCCCGAGGGCAGGAACGCGGCGGCAAGGAAGTAGCCCTGGTCCTGCTGCGGGATGAAGCCGGTCGGCGTCGCCCAGAACAGGCCCACGGTTCCGGCGATGAGGGCGGCATACGTCGCCATCATGCGCGTCGGGGCCTTGACCAGACGCAGGGTGAGGCGGGCGTAGCTGGCGCTCATGCGGTCGAAGCCGTGGTTGAACGTGTCCGCGCCCGACTGGAGCGCGCGGCGCCAGCGAGGGGCTGCGGGTCCGACCCGCTCCTTGTGCTTGAGCAGCAGCGCAGCCATCGCGGGCGAAAGCGTCAGCGAGAGCACCAGCGAGATGACCGTGGCGGTCGAGATCGTCACCGCGAACTGCTTGTAGAACTGGCCCGAGATGCCTGTGATGAACAGCGTCGGTACGAACACCGCGCAGAGCACCAGCACGATCGCAACCAGCGCGCCGGACACTTCGTCCATCGAGCGGCGGGCGGCTTCGAGCGGGGTCAGGCCCTCCTCGATGTAGCGCTCCACGTTCTCGACCACGACGATCGCGTCGTCGACGACGATGCCGATGGCGAGTACGAGGCCGAACAGCGAGAGGTTGTTGAGCGAATAGCCCACCGCCATCAGCATGATCGCGGTGCCGACCAGCGAGACCGGGATCGCGAGGATCGGAATGATCGCCGCGCGCCAGTTCTGCAGGAACACGAGGATGACGAGGACGACGAGGATCACCGCCTCGAACAGCGTGTGGTACACCGCGTCGATCGACTGGCCGATGAACTCGGTGGGGTTGTAGATCACCGAGTATTCAAGCCCCTTGGGGAACTTGGCCTGCATGGCGTCCATCTCGGAACGCACCAGCTTGGCGGTTTCGAGCGCGTTGGAGCCGGGGCGCTGCATCACCGCCATGACGACGGTGGGATTGCCCGAAAGGTAGGTGTTGGTGGTGTAGTCCTGCGCGCCCAGTTCCACGCGGGCGACGTCGCGCACGCGGACCTGATGGCCGTCCGCATCGGTGCGCACGATGATGTCGGCGAACTGCTGCGGCTCGGTCAGGCGGCCCTGTGCCTCGACGCCGATTTGGTAGGCGTTGCCCTTGTCGAACGGGGGCGCACCGATGGCACCCGCCGAAATCTGCACGTTCTGCGCGCGCAGGGCGGCGACGATCTCGCCTGCCGTCAGGTTGAGCTGCGCGGCGCGGCCCGGATCGATCCAGATGCGCATGCCGTAATCGCGCGCGCCGAAGGTCTGGACGTCGCCGACGCCGTCGAGACGGGCGAGGCGGTCCTTCACTTGCGTGAGCGCATAGTTGGAGATGTAGTCGCGGTCGTAGGTGCCGTCCGGCGACTGCAGGTTGACCACCATCAGGAAGTCCGGGCTGGCCTTCTTGGTGACCACGCCCATCGAGCGCACCGCGTCGGGAAGGCGCGGTTCGGCGATGGCGACGCGGTTCTGCACCAGCACCTGCGCGGCATCGAGGTCGGTGCCGATCTTGAAGGTGACGGTGATCGTCACCTTGCCGTCGCCGGTCGACTGCGAATCCATGTAGAGCATGTTGTCGACGCCGTTGATCTCCTGCTCGATCGGAGCGGCGACGGTGTCGGCGACGGTCTCGGCCGAGGCGCCGGGATACTGCGCGTTGACCGTGACGGTGGGCGGAACGATGTCCGGGTACTGGCTCACCGGCAGGCCGATGAACGCGATGGCGCCGACGATGGTGATGATCACCGCGACGACGCCCGCGAAGATCGGACGGTCGATGAAGAAGCGGGAAAGTCGCATTGGGAGTGCCCCTGATGGGCGCGCGTCAGTCCGGGCTGCGGGCGGTGTGCCTGCAACTTGGGAAGCCGGGCGCGCCGGTTGGCGCGAAAGTCGGGTAAGCGGAGCCCCGGCGCCCTTTGCTGGGGACGCATGGGTTCCGCGCAAAAACTCCCGTCATCCCCGCGAAGGCGGGGACCCATCTGATGCCCGTTCGACAGGCACCGGCAGGAGATGGGTTCCCGCCTTCGCGGGAATGACGGGTCTGTTACTGTGCAGTCATCAGTTGAACGTCGCCTGCGCCGCCGCCGGCTCGGCCGGCGCCGGAGCGCTTTCGACCTTGCCGCGCTCGATCCGGCCCACCTTGGTAGTCACCTTGGTGCCCGGGATCGCCGCTTGGTAGTTCGAGACGATCACCGAATCGCCCGCATCCAGCCCGGAGCGGATCACGCGCAGGTCGTCCACCAGCGGCCCGACCTCGACCGGCTTGGCGGCGACGGTGCCGTCCTTGCCGACGACCATCACCACCTTGCGGGTCTGGTCCGAACGCACGGCGGCGTCGGGAACCAGCGTCGCCTTGACGGTTCCGCCATTGGCGAGGCGCATGTTGCCGAACATGCCAGGCGTCAGGAAACCGTCCTTGTTGTCGAGGCTGGCGCGGATGCGGATCGTCCCCGAACTGGGGTTCAGCCCGTTGTCGGTGAAGTCCAGCTTGCCCTTCCAGCGATAGGCCGCCTCGTCCTGCAGGCGAACCTCCACGTCGGAAGTGGCGCCCTTGGCCTTGTCGCGCTGCGCCTTGAGGAACAGCGATTCAGAAGCGTCGAAGGTGAAGTAGATCGGGCTGACGGCGTTGATCGTGGTCAGCAGCGTGGCGTTCGCCCCGGCATCGCCCGAGACGAGGTTGCCCGCGTCCACCCGGCGATCCGACACGCGGCCCGAGATCGGCGCGCGCACGGTCGCGAATTCCACATCGAGGCTGCGCGACCGCACCCGCGCCTGAGCCGCCGCAAGAGCGGCCTCGGCAGCGCGGACGCGCGAGCGCAAGTTGTCGACTTCGCTGGCGGCCATCGCCTCGTCCCCGGTCAGGCCGGCCACGCGGGCATAGTCCGAACGGGCGAGGGCGAGGGTGGCGCTGGCCGAAGCCGCATCCGCCCGCGCTTCGGCGAGCGAGGCGGCGTAAGGGCGCGGATCGACCACGAACAGCGCCTGTCCGGCCTGCACGTAGTCACCGTCCCGGAACAGCACCTGGGTAATGGCGCCCGAGACGCGCGGACGCACTTCGACCGTCTTGCTGGGGGCGAAGCGGCCGACATAGTCGTCCCACTCGGTGACGTCCTTCACCAGCGGATGGGCCACCTGCACCAGCGCGGGCGGGGGCAGGGCGGCGGCGGGTTCCGTACCGCCGATGAACTTCCAGCCAAGCCCGGCGACCGCGACGAGCGCCAGCGCGCCTATGGCGATCTGGGCACGGCGCGATCCGGTGCGCTGCTCGGTGGTCTGTTCGCCGGAAGCGTATTCGGAGGGGATTTCGAGTTTGGTCGCGACTGTCACGCGGCGATGCTCCGGAAGGGGGCGCGGGTGCGCCCGATGGTGTCGATGACGGCGCCGATCTTGGCCTCGGACCAGCCTGCTGCGCGGGCTTCCTTCAGCGCCGAGACCGGCAGGGTGTAACCATGGTGCCAGGCGCGCACGGCCAGACGGCGCAGCGCTTCGAGGCGTTCGTTCGCCAGCGTGGGCGAAGGCGGCGTGGGGCCAAGGACGAAGCGCAGGAACCAGCCGCGCTTGCGCGCCGGTTTCAGCGACTGCATCCCGTCGGTCCGCGCAAGAGCGAGGATGCGCCGCTCGGTAAGGGTCAGCGTCTCGCTGGCGGTGTTGGCCGAAGGGGCCAGCGAGATGGGCAGCGCCTGCAGCGCTGCATCGGAGAAGTCGATGAAGGCCATATCCGTGCTCCTGCGTAAGTAGGGCGAGTTCAGGTGTGCCCCGGCACGCACCCCGGGACAGGGGGGAAGGGTGCGCGCCGGAGCGGCTTCCGGCTTGGGGCAGCCGGAAGGGTGCGGGTAAGGCTCTCCCGTCGCCGGACACGCGAATGTCCAGTCGTCGGCACGAGCCGGATGTGTGTCATCGAGCCGCTTCCCGGGAGGGAGTGCAGCTGTCAGGCGGCCGGTCGGGACCGGTCGGTGATGGGAATACCCGAGGCCGGGGGGAGGCGATTCGGGCGGTTCGTTTCTATACCAAGCGGTATATATTCAGGTCCGGGTCACGTCAAGCAGGTTTCTGTACCGACCGGTAGATTAGGACTCTGAAGAGGGTTTCAAGAGGCTGAACGCCCGTTGAACGAATTTTTTCCAAGTGCGAAGGCCCACCTCGCTGCGACTACGCCCTGCGGGCCAAGTCTCGCGACCCTCCCGCATGCGGGAGGGTGAAATGGTGCGCTATACTTCTCCCCTCCCGCTTGCGGGAGGGGTTGGGTTGGTTCAGCGCCCCGGCCACATCGCCAGGAACGTATCCGCAGTACCCTGCAGCTCTTCCGGCCCGGCGCCGCCCTGTGCCTTGACCGAAAGGCCCTGCAGCACCGTGGTGAGGCAGCCCGCGAGCTTGGCGGGGCAGACGCTGTCGGGCAGGTCGCCCTCATCGCGAGCCTGTTCGAAGCGCTTGATGACGGCGGCTTCCGAAGAGGCGCGGCGCTTGATCACGTCGGCGCGGATCGAGTCCGCCTCAGGCGTGCAGGCCACGGTGCTGATCACGCCGAGGCAGCCGTGAGGGTCCTTCTCGCCGCAATGAGTCGCCAGCGCGCCGGTCAGCAGCCGCTCGGCCACGCCGCGCGCGGTCGGCGCTTCGAGCGCCTTGCCCATGTAGGCCAGCTTGTCGCGCTCGTAGAGGTCGAGCGTCTTCTTGAAGAGCGCTTCCTTGTTGCCGAAACAGGCATAGAGGCTGGGCTTGGTGATGCCCATGGCCTCGGTCAGCTCCGCCATCGAGGCGCCTTCGTAGCCGCGCGTCCAGAACACCCGAAGCGCGGCTGCAAGAGCCTCGTCGGGGTCGAATTCGCGGGGACGGCCCCGGGCGGCTGGGGGCACCGCAGTTGGTGCTGAGCATTTCATACCGGGCGGTATATAGGTTGGGGGTCGGGCAGAGTCCAGTGTGACGGGACTGTCATTTTGGGTAGCCTTCAAGGTCATGGTTGAAGGCGCGGTAACCGATAAAAGCTGTCGTCACGCTGAATTCCATGCACCGGGATGCCGGGGCAAGTTCGTGTGCTGCATAACCTCAGTCATTCCCGCGAAGGCGGGAACCCATCTCCTGACGCTTCATGTCGCACCGTCATCAGTTGGGTCCCCGCCTTCGCGGGGATGACTGAAATGGTTTGACTTCAATACGTTCCACTCACCCCGGAAGCATTGTGCCCGTATCGATGAACCGCTGGTGCCACGACAGCGCCTCGCTCGGCAGCGACGGCGCGTGTCGGCCATAGCTGCCGTGGTAGGCGCGGTCGTAATAGTCGCGCAGCGCGTCGCGGTACATCGGGTGCGCGCAGTTCTCGATCACCAGCGCGGCGCGCTTGCGCGGGGTCAGGCCGCGCATGTCGGCAAGGCCCTGCTCGGTCACCAGCACCGCCACGTCCTGCATGATGTGGTCGACATGCGCCGCCTGCGGTACGATCGCCGAAATGGCGCCGCCCTTCGCGGTGGACGGCGTCATGAAGATCGAGACATAGGCATTGCGCGCGAAGTCGCCCGAGCCGCCGATGCCGTTCTGGATGCGGCTGCCCATCACGCATGTCGAGTTGACGTTGCCGTAGATGTCCGCCTCGATCAGCCCGTTCATGGCGATGCAGCCAAGGCGCCGGATCAGTTCGGGGTGGTTGGAGATTTCCTGCGGGCGCAGGATCATCCGGCTGGCGTAGCGCTCCATCTCGGCGTTGATCCGCTCGGCCGCCTCGGGGCTGAGCGAGAACGCCGTGGCGGAGGCCACACGTAGTTTGCCCGCGTCGATGAGGTCCAGCATGCCGTCCTGGATCACCTCGGTGTAGGCCGTCAGATCGTCGAACGGGCCATTGACGAGGCCGGTCAGCACGGCGTTGGCGATGTTGCCGACACCCGACTGCAGCGGCAGCAGCGATGCGGGCAGGCGGCCCTTCGCCACCTCATGGCTGAGGAACTCGATGATGTGGTCGGCGATCTTCAGGGCGCTGGCATCGGGCGCGGTGAACGGCAGGTTGCGGTCGGGCGCGTCGGTCTCGACGATGGCGACGATCTTGGCGGGATCGCACTGCAGCGTGGCCTGGCCGATGCGGTCGTCGGGGCGGACCAGCGGGATCGGCACGCGGGCAGGGGGCAGCGCGGTGCCGTAATAGATGTCGTGCATCCCCTCCAGCGCCGGGTTCTGCCAGGAATTGACCTCGAGGATCACCTTGTCGGCACGGTCGAGCCAGGTCTTGTTGTTGCCCACCGAGGACGAGGGAACCAGCGAGCCGTCGGACCGGATCGCGGTCACTTCCACCACCGCGACGTCGAGGGGGCCAAGGAACCCCTGCCACGCCATCGGCGCCACTTGCGACAGATGCATGTCGAGGTAGTCCATCTCGCCCTTGTTGATCCGTTCGCGCGCGATCGGGTCGGAGTTGTAGGGCAGGCGCAGTTCGATGCCATCGGCCTTGGCCAGCGCGCCGTCGAGTTCCGGGCCGGTCGAGGCGCCGGTCCAGACCTTCACCCGCATCGGGCGACCGGCGACGTGCTCGCCCTCGATCCGCGCGGCCAGCGCCATCGGCACCGCCTTGGGATAGCCGGAGCCGGTGAAGCCGCTCATGCCCACGGTCTGGCCGTGATGGATAAGCGCGGCGGCGTCGGCTGCGGACATGACCTTGGAACGCAGGTCGGCGCGGGCGATACGATCTGTCATGGGATGCCTCTCAATCTCGGTGACCTTCTGGGGGCCGCCGCTCCCATTCGATCCGTGCGTGTGTGAAGACAATATATCAAATATGCACACCACTTGTGCTATATACGTTCAGATGAGTGACCTGATCCGATCCTTGCGGCTATTCGTGCGCCTGAACGAAGAGGGTAGTTTCTCGGCGCTGGGCCGCCGCCAGAACCTCAGCCATACCACGATTGCGCGGGCGATCAGTGATCTGGAACAACATTTCGGCGTGCGCCTGTTTCAGCGCACCACGCGCAGCCAGGCGCTGACGGCGGATGGGGAGCGACTGCTGGAGCACGCGGTGGCGATTCTCGATCAGGTAGGGCTGGCCGAAGCGGACCTCGTGGGAGCGGTGGCGGCGCGCGGACTGGTGCGCGTGGGTGTAACGACGGCGCTCGGCTTCCATTACGCGCAGCGGCTCGGAAGCATCGCGGCGCAGCATCCCGATTTGATGATCGAACTGCTCGTCGCCGACTGGCGCGATGCGGCAGACCACGGTGGTCTGGACCTGTGGCTTTGGGTGGGAGACGGGAGAAGCGCCGCCGGAAGCACGCTGCTAGGGCAGCTTCCGCGCGTGCTGGTCGCCGCGCCGGACTATGTAGAGCGTCATGGTGTGCCTGTGACGGCCGGTGAACTGAAGCAGCATCAGTGCCTGACATATGGCTACGCGGCGCGGCCGGCGCCATGGTCGATCGACGGCCGCGAACTCGAGGTGTCGGGTTTTCTGCGCGCCAATTCCAGCGAGGCAGTACTGCGCGCGACGCGAGGGGGACTTGGCATCGGGCTGTTGCCGCGCATCCAGGTCCAGGAAGACCTCGAGCGTGGCCTCCTGAAGCAGATCATGCCTGATGCGGATATTCCGTCCATCCCGGTGATGCTCGCCAACGGCTTTCGCGGCATGCGCATGCCGATGCGTGCGCGTGTAGTGATGGACTTCCTTGAGACGGATTTTCCAATCTGACGTATGCCTCAAGAAGAAAGCATTCTGGTCCTTCAATGCGCTTTAAGTTGATAATGTATCTTATGTAAAATAACGAACGGCTGATCGGAGGCTGGTCATCAGCCGATCCTCAAGCCGGACCTGCAGTACATGGGATCGAGTTGGTCGAGCACGGCAAGCTCCTTGCAGGAATTGCATCCGTTATAGACCTCGAGAGCGCACCAAACTTTTCCCTAAGCCTCTAAAGCATTTGGTTCCCGGATATTTCCCTCGAAATCGGAGGGGAACGCAATTGGCGAATCCCGGCGCGTGATTATTCCCTAACCTGTACGGAGCGCCAGCATGCTCTGCGCGGGAGGTGCACAATGCCCGTTGAGGCCAAGATCTCGTCCGACCTGTCCGGCGTGCGCATCGCCCCTGTCCAAGCCGTGGAAGGTTCGGTTTCGGTCGCCCCGGGCAGCAGCATCGCCCTGAACGTGGCACCCGAAGCGGTGACCGGCTTCAGCCGCGAAGGCACGGACCTCCTGGTGCACCTGCGAACCGGCGAAACCGTGAGAATCGCGAACTTCTACGTCGATCCATCCCGGTTCTCGCAACTGATGCTGGTCGAGGAAGATCACCTCGTGGCCGCGGACGTAGCGCAACTATCCGGCAGCAGCCTTGCCACGCCTGCCTATGTCCCGATGGATGTCATTGCCGGATTTGCCGCTCCGCCTGCGACCGAAGCCGCCGGCATGGTCGCCGGAGCGGCGTCCGGCGCCGGTCTGGGCGCGGGCGTGATCGTTCCGCTTGCGGTGCTCGGTGGCGGCGGACTCATCGCGGTCGCGGCAGGCGGCGGTGGGGGCAATCGCGGCGGCAACGATACGCCGACGACACCTCCCGACACGACCGCGCCGGCCGCACCGAGCAATCTCGTCGTTTCGGCAGCCGGAGACCGCCTCACGGGGCGCGCGGAGGCCGGAGCTACGGTGCTGGTCGATACCGATGGCGACGGAACGGCGAACTACACGTCGATCGTGGGTGCCGACGGCGCTTTCACGGTTGTCCTGGCACCGGCACTCGTCAATGCGGAGCCGATCAGCGTCACTGTCCACGATGCCGCCGGAAATGTCGGTCCGGCGGCGGGCACGAACGCGCCTGATCTCACTCCGCCCGAGAGCGCCACGCAACTCGGTGTCGCGGCGGACGGCACCGGAATCACAGGCACCGGCGAACCCGGAGCGACCGTCACCATCGACATCGATGGTGAC
>NZ_BAAILP010000239.1:58506-88890 GCF_054589055.1 Novosphingobium sp. 11B
CGTCGACAATGGGCAGCCGATCACGGTCAGGGTCACCGACGCGGCGGGCAACATGAGTGACGCGGCGACCGTCCAGGCGCCCGACCTGACTCCTCCACCAGCCACTGCCCCCACCATCGCCCCCAGCAACGGTACCGCGTTGACCGGCACCGCCGGAAGCGGCGTCGCGGTTATGCTCACGGATGCCGCAGGGCATACGGTCGGTCAGGCTACGATCGCGGCAGACGGAACATGGTCATTCACTCCGCAACCGCCGCTGACCAATGGGACCGTGATCCGCGTCGCAGCGGTGAACCTGGAGGGGCAGGCTGGCCCGACGGCCAGCATAACCATCGACTCCCTCGCTCCCGACGCTCCCACCCTTTCACCAAGCAACGGCACCGAGATCGGCGGCGCGGCCGAGGCCGGAACCACCATCTTGGTCACCGATGGCAGCGGTACGCCGCTTGGGCAGGCCGTCGCCGGCACTGACGGGGCTTGGTCGATGACGCCCGCCAATCCCGTTCCCGATGGCACGATACTGATCGCGATTGCGCGCGATGCCGCAGGCAACAGCAGCCCTCCAACCAGCACCACCGTCGATGCGATGGCGCCCCCGGCCCCGACATTGGCGCCGCCCAATGCGACGACGGTGTCCGGCACTGCGGAGCCCGGGGCAACTCTGATCCTGTCCGACGGCGACGGCGATCCGATCGGAGAGACGAGCGCCGATAGCGACGGGAACTGGATCTTCACGCCGTCGCCGCCGCTGGCGGATGGAAGCACCGTCGTGGTGGCTGCGCGCGATGCGGCGGGCAATGTCGGTCCTTCGACCAGCGCTGCGGTCGATGCCACTGCGCCTGCGGCTCCCGACATTGCCCCATCCAAAGGCGACGTGATTTCCGGCACCGGCGAGCCGGGTGCAACGGTGATCCTCACCGACGGCAGCGGCAATTCCCTCGGCCAGACGGTCGTAGGCACAGGTGGAACCTGGACCTTCACGCCGGGATCTCCGCTGCCCGACGGCACCAGCGTCAACGCCGTGGCTCGCGATGCGGCCGGCAACGAAAGTGCTTCCGATAGTATCGTCATCGATGCCGTTTCTCCCGCAGCACCCGAAATCGCACCGACCAACGGCACGGTGATATCCGGCACCTCCGAGCCCGGAGCCCTCATCCTGCTCACCGCCGGCAATGGCGATCCCATCGGCCAGACGCTCGCCGAGGCAGACGGGAACTGGAGCTTCGTTCCCGCCCCCCCCCTTGGCGGACGGCACGGGCGTCAGCGCCACCGCCCAGGATGCCGCGGGAAATGCCAGCCCCGCATCTACCACGACGGTCGATGCGATCGCTCCAGACGCGCCGAGCATAGATTCCACCAACGGCTCGCTCGTCACCGGCACGGCGGAACCGAATTCGACCGTGGTGCTGATGGACGGGACGGGCAATACATTTGCCGCCTTCTCGCCGCAGGCGAGTCCGGGCGGCTTCACGGTATTCGCAGCCTCGTCTGCGGTTCCCGATTATGGCTTGCCGCTTGGACAGGTTACGACGGATCCGCAGGGCAACTGGACGTTCACCCCCCTGCTCCCCTTGCCCGATGGCACGGTGGTCATCGCGGTATCGGTCGACGCCGCAGGCAATGTAAGCGGACCGGTCAGCACCACCGTGGACGGCGTGCCACCGGCGATTCCGACCATCGACCCGACGACCGGTGCGCTGCTGGAGGGCAATGCCGAACCGGGGGTGACGCTCCTGCTCAGCGATTCGCTGGGCAATCCGATCGGACAAACGGCTGCGGACGACAATGGCGACTGGACTTTCGTACCCACCCTCGCCTTGCCGCACGATACCGTCGTGGAGGTCGTCGCCGTCAATGCGGCCGGTAACACCAGCCTTCCGGCCAGCACGGTGGTCGATGCCGTTGCGCCCGTCGCGCCGATCATCGCCGCGAGCAGCGGCGACGTCCTTACCGGGACGGCCGAACCCGGTACGACCATCATCCTGACGGACGGGCTGGGTATCCCGCTGGGCGAGGCCATCGTCGATCAAAACGGCGACTGGATCTTCACGCCATCCACGCCCCTTCCCGATTCCACGGTGGTCGAGGCATTCGCCATCGATGCCGCCGGCAATATCGGCCCGGTATCCACCGTCACGATCGATGCGACCGCTCCTGACAGCCCTTTCCTGACGCTGGTTTCGGGCGGTGAACTTCTGCTCATATCAGCGGAACCAGGCGTTACCGTTCGGGTCGTGATCGATGGGGACACGGCCAATCCAATACAAGTCACGGTCGATGGCAACGGTAACTTCAGCCTCCCGTTGCTCACCCCGTTGATCGCCAACGAGACCGTGAGCGCCATTGCCATCGACGCCGCGGGAAACCAGAGTTTGCCCACGGTCCTGATCGCCCCCGACATCGCGCCCTTGATGATAGCCGTGGTCGAGGCGGACGACGGCTACATCAACGCGAACGAGGCGGCAGACGGCATCCAGATCGAAGTCACGCTCAGACCGACGATGCAGGCCGGGCAGCAGATCACGGCCGCGCTGAACGGTCAGGGCGGATATCAGGCGCAAGCCACCCATGTCCTGTCGGTGGGCGACATACTGGCCGGGGTCGTCGTCCTTACGATCGCGCCCGCAGGTGGTTTTCCCGAGGGAGCATCATCCGTATCGGCCAGCATCGGCGGAGGAGATGGGGCATCGCCCGTCAACTTCGTGATAGACACGAGCCCCCCCGCAACGCCCGTCCTGTCGCTGTTGGCCAGCGCTCTGACCATATCCGGCGAGCCCGGCTCGCAGCTGACGGTCACGGCGACCGTGGGCGGATTGACAACCAATACCGTGGTCACAGCCGACAACAGCGGCCTGGCCTCGCTCAACCTGTTGACGGACCTTGGCGTTCGGCTCGACTGGGCGCAGTTGCTCGACGCTCGGATCTCCGTCACCAGCGAAGATCCGGCCGGCAACACGAGCAGCGTGGCGACGATCGATGTCGCGCCCAACATCGAAGCGCCGCTGACTATCGGAGGCTTTGGTCTGGCCGTCAGCCTCAACCCGCTCAACCCCCAATTCGGCATAAGCGGTACGACCGAGCCCAACTCCACGGTGGTGATCCGGGTCGTCACTCCGGTGCTCAACGTTGAATTGCTGCCCCTTACCGCCGATGGCAGCGGCCATTTCACGCTCAATCTCCTGAGCCCGGCCATCCTGACCCAGTTGGGCCTGAACGTTACGGACATCCTCAATCTTGGCTCCCAGATATCGTTGGGAATGGTGGCCACAAATCCGCAAGGGCATGAGAGCGCGATCTACGGCTTGTCCCTCAGTCCCAATGGCCTGTCCCTGAACCTGGGACAAATCGATGTGAACGGCTCGCTGGCGGACGACATCATGTCGGGCACAACCGGGGCGGAGCACATTAACGGCAACAGCGGGAACGATCTCGTCCTGAACGTCGGCGCAGGCGATCACGTGCTGACCGGTCCGGGGCACGACACCGTCGAAGTGCTGGCCACCAACTTCTCCACCATCGACGGCGGTGCCGGGTTCGATACGATCCTGCTCGGGAACGGCATCGATCTCGATTACGGAGCGTCGGGGGTCGGCACGCTGTCGAACATCGAGCGCATCGATCTCGGCACGGGCGACAGCGGTAGCGTGTTGACCCTGACGGCGTCGGAAGTCAGCGCAATCACCGATGCGGGACACACCCTGCAGATAACCGGTGAGTCCAACGACGTGCTGAACATCGCCGGTGCCGTCGACACCGGATCGACGCAGACGCTCGATGGCCTCGTATACGACGTCTATACATTCGGGGTGAGCACCATTCTAGTCGAGGACAACACAGTCCAGGTCGTCGTGTGAGGGCAGCGGGGGGAGGCCGCGCAGATGCTTTGTTCGTTCTTGGCATGATCGCTTTCATGACCGTTTGCCCAGGTCTGCGGCAGGCGGAGGCCATGACGGTGGAGGAAGCCGTAGCTGCCGCGATGGCGCGTCATCCGGCGCTCTCCGCGGCAGCGTCGGAGGTGAGGGCCGCGCATACCGAGGTGAAAGTGGCGCGATCCGGATACCTCCCGTCGATCTCCGCATCGGGCGGCCCACGGGAAGTGTCGCCGGAGAAATGGGCTTATGAAGTGACCGCTGCGCAGATGGTCCACGACTGGGGGCAGACGCGCAGCAGGACCGACGGCGCGCGGGCGGCCGAACGGAAGGCCTGCGCAGAATGGTCGATAACACGCGACGAAGCGGTCCGAGACGTGATCGAAACCTACCTCGATGTCGTGCTGGCGCGCCTGCAGCGCGAAGTCGATCTCGCGCAGATTTCGACGCTCGAGGATCTGTCGCGCATGACCGGCATGCGGGCGGATGGCGGATATGCCGATCGCAGCGAGCCGGACCGGGTGCAACTCGAACTGGCCCGCGCGCATCAAAGGCTGGCCAGCGATGACGGACAAGCCGCCAATGCCGGTGCGCAGTTCGAAACGCTAGTCGGAACGCCCCCCGGACATCTGGAGCAGCCCGTACCGGCCTCGATGGTCCGGCGTATCGAAACGCAGGATATCGATACGCTGATCGACGAGGCTCCCGCCTTCCGCAAAGCGCTCGAGGAAACGCACTACGCCCGGGCCCAGTTCGACGATGCCCGCTCGTCGATACTGCCGCGCGTAAATCTCGAGGCGACTGCGCTCAGTCGTGAGATCGGCGGCAGGATGGCAAGCGATGCGGTCGTAGCACTGCGCCTGCGCATGACGCCGCTACAGGGCCTTTCGTCATTTGACCGGGCCGATGCAGCAAGGCAGCGCGTGAACGCCGCACAATTGAAAGAGGCCGCGGTTCGGCGCGATATCGCCCGCGAGCTGCGCAACCTGATGACGACGGCAACCGCGCTCGAGCAGCAGGCACAGACACTGCGCGCCCAGGTTTCGGATGCCGGCAACCTGAGCGGCCTCTATCGCGAGCAGTTCGAGGTCGGTCGCCGCGACATCGTCGATCTCGTGACGATCCAGCGCGAGCATTTCGATGCCCGGCGATCGCTCAACGAAGTCATGCTGCAAATGGCCAGGACTCAATATCGGATAGCGGCACAGCTGGGCCGGCTGTCCGATCTGGTCACTTTGCCGCCGGAACTGCCGTGACGGATGTCGGGCCAGACAAATGCGGATCATCGCCGCGCAGGCAGGATAGCTTGCGGGCAGGCCTGGTCCTCCTCGCGGCCGTGCTGGGGCGGCATACCAGCGTGGCCGAACTGGGCGACGGGATGCCGCTCGTCGATGGCACTATACCTCTGGACATGGTGCCAAGGGCCATGCGGCGGCTCGACATAGCCGCGAAGGTCCGGCGCTGCGATCTCGATCTGCCGAGTTATCTGCTACCGGTCCTGTTGTTACTCAAGGACGGGAACAGCGTGGTTCTTGCCGCGCGGGAAGGCGACGTGGCGCTCCTGCTGTTGCCCGATGCGGATGGCGGCATGCAGCGAACACCTGTGGCCGAGCTGGCGGTATTGCACACAGGCATCGCGGTCTTCGCCAAGCCGCGCTTCAAGTCGGAGCCCCGGGCCGCCGCATTTGCGTCCACCGATGGTCGGCATTGGTTCTTTGGTGCACTGAGACGGTATCGCCGTGCTTATCTGGAAGTGGCTCTCGGCGCGATGATGGCCAACCTGCTCGCCATCGCGACGGCCATTTTCGCGATGCAGGTCTACGACCGGGTCGTGCCCAATTCGGCGTTCGATACCCTCTGGATACTTGCGAGCGGGGTCGTCATCGCCATCGTGCTCGAAACTATGCTGCGTTATATGCGCGGGCATCTTCTCGATGCGATGGGCAAGAGCCTGGACCTCAACCTGTCGACACAGCTGTTCGCGCGCGTGCTGCAGACGAGACTTGCCGCCCGCCCCGCCTCGCTTGGAGCCTTCACCAGCCAGATTCGCGAGTTCGAAGGCGTCCGCGAATTCTTCACCTCGTCCAGCGCAGCCATCGCCAGCGACCTGCCATTCACGCTCATATTTCTCACGATCATCGCGCTGATCGGCGGCCCGGTCGTCGTCGTGCCGATTGCTGCCGTCCTGCTGATGGTGCTGCCCAGCCTGCTCATGCAGCGCCGGCTTGCAGACCTTTCGCGCAGGAACCTGCGGGAAGGTGCGATCAAGAACAGCATCCTCATCGAGGTGGTGGAGAACCTGGAAGCGATCAAGGCGGGGCGCGGCGAAGGGCGTGCCTTGCGCTTGTGGGAATCGCTGACCGCCCAACTCGCGGAAACTGCGCGGCACAGCCATTTGTTGTCGAGCGCGCTGACTTATGGCGCAGGAATGGTGCAGCAACTTTGCTACGTCGGCGTCGTCGCCTTCGGCGTGTACCGCATCGGCGAAGGGGCGATGACCGTCGGCGCGCTCGTCGCATGCTCGCTGCTTGCGGCAAGGGCCGTTGCGCCGATGTCGCAGGCTGCGGGAATACTGGCACGATGGCAACATACCCGGGTCGCGCTCGAAGGGCTGGACCAGCTCATGGCCGCTGCGGTCGAGCGCCCCGGGAACCGTGTATTCGTCCGCGCGGAGCGTTTGCGGGGACGGTTCGTCCTGACGGACGCCGCGGTTCGATACGACGACGAACCGCCGGTGGTGAAAATCGCCGCACTCACCATCGCCGCCGGAGAGAAAGTGGCGATACTGGGCGGGAATGGCGCCGGAAAATCGACGCTGCTGCGCCTTCTGTCCGGCCTTGGCGACGCGACGTCGGGCACTGTCATGCTCGACGGGATGAATCTTGCCCAGATCGACCCTTCGGATCGGCGGGCGGCAATCGGCTTCCTGCCGCAGGACATCGCCCTGATGCAGGGCTCGCTGCGAGAGAACCTCAATCTCGAGGGCCGCGCCATATCAGATGCGGAGATCTTCACGGTTCTCGACGATGTGGGGCTGGGGCGCTTCGTACGGGCCAATCCCATGGGGCTGGACCTGCCCCTGCTCGGCAACCGCAGTCTGTCCGGCGGACAACGACAGGCGGTGGGTCTTGCTCGGGTGATCCTGCAGGACCCGCAGATCGTGCTGCTCGACGAAGCGACGGCGTTCTACGATCAGGCGGCCGAGGACCACCTGGTTACGCGCCTGCAACCCTGGCTGGGCGATCGCACGCTGGTCCTGACGACACACAAGCGTTCGATGCTGGCGCTGGTCGATCGCGTTATCGTCATGCGCGATGGCGGTGTGGTGATGGATGGCCCGATCGGCAGCGTCGTCTCCGGCAATCAGGTGGCCGCGCCCGAGCGCATGGCGGCGGGAGCGGCGCATGGCGGTTGAAGCCTTCCCGGCACAAGGGTTCCACCGCGAACCGGACGATCCATTCCAGACGGGCCCGCATCCCCTGTTTCGCCCCTTGCTGTGGGCAGTAATGGCCAGCATCGTGATCGCCATCGTGTGGGCATCCCTTGCCCGTATCGACGAAGTCACGCGCGGTGAAGGAAGGGTCGTCCCGGTCAGTCGCATGCAGAAGATCCAGAGCCTGGAGGGCGGCATTCTGGCAGACCTTCTGGTCGGCGAAGGCGATATCGTGGCCCCCGGGCAGTCGCTGGTCCGGCTCGATCCCACGCATTTCAGGACCTCCTACGAAGAATCCGCCAGCCAGGCGGTCGTTCTCAAAGCCGCGATAGCCAGGCTTCAGGCGGAAGTGCTCGGCAAGGGTTCGATCAGCTTTCCTCCACAGGTCCAGGCCGATGACGCGCTCGTCCGTTCCGAGCGCGAACTGTTCGCTTCCCGGCGCAGCAAACTGGAGGAAGGGCGGCGGACCCTGCAGCAGCAGATTCACATCGCGCGAGGGCAATTGGCCATCGTGCAGCCGCTGACCGCCCGCAAGGTCGTCAGCGAGATGGAGGCGCTCAAACTGCGGCAGGACATCGCGACTTATACCGGCAAGCTGGTCGAACTTGAAAACACCTATGCGCAGGAGGCCTATACCGAACTGGCCAACAAGCAGGCCGAGTTGAGCGCCGTCACCCCGATCGTCCAGCAGCGCGGCGATCAACTGCGGCGAACCGAAATCCGCTCACCGGTACGGGGGCGGATCAACACCGTCCTGATCAATACGCGCGGCGGTGTGGTTCAACCCGGCGAGCCGATCATGGAAGTGACGCCGATCGAAGATCGCCTGTTGATCGAAGCACGGGTTCGCCCGCGCGACGTGGCGTTCCTGGTCCCCGGCATGCCGGCGAAAGTGAAGATCACGGCATACGACTATACCGTCTACGGCGACCTTAACGGGCGGGTCGAGCGGATCAGTGCCGATACCATCGAGGAGGAGACGGTGCGCGGCAAGGACGCCTACTATCAGGTCTTCGTCCGCACCGACGGCGCGCATCTCATGCGGGACGGCAAGGCGCTGCCGATCATTCCCGGCATGGTCGCCGAGGTGGATATTCTGAATGGAAAGCGCAGTGTTCTCAACTATCTGCTACGCCCCCTTCTCAAGGCACGTTTACATTGAGCATCAGGCCGCCGAACGTCGTTCCTCCGAGGGCTCTTCACCTTCGACATGGCCGCTGATTTCCGACCCTGCATCCCTTGCAAAGCGCAGGTTCCAGATGGTGGCGGTGAATGAGATCGCAGTGACGACCCAGAACGCCACCGAAAAATCGCGCAACGTCGGTGCTGAATTGCCATTGGCGATCATGGCAAGGTGCAACGCCATGGCCGCCACGCAAATGCCCAGAGACAACATCAATTGCTGGAACGTGGAATAGAACGCCGTCGCGCGGCTCATGTGCTGCTTATCGACACCATCATAAGCGATTGTATTATAAGCCGTGAACTGGAAGGACATGAAGAAGCCGCACAGCACCAGAACCGCGAACATCGCCCAGGTCGGCCAGGCGGGGCCGAACAGGCCGCAGATGGCATAGCCGCCGGTTGCGATCACCCCATTCCAGATCAGGGCACGGCGGAAGCCGAAACGGCGAAGAACGCGCTGCGCGAAGCTCTTCATCGCCAGCGAGCCGATCGCGGTGGCTACGGTGATCGTCCCGCTCTTCGCTGCGGTGAATCCAAGGCCTACCTGCATCATCAGTGGGAGCAGGAATGGCTGGGCACCTTGGGTAATGCGCGTGATCGATCCCGCAATGACCGAAAGGCGAAACGTCGGGTCACGTAGCAGTTCGAGGTCGAGGATGGCACCCTCGCGGTTGCGGGCATGGCGGACATAGAAGATGCCTGCGATCAGGCCGATAGCCACCAGCACTCCTGCCATGACGCTTTCGCCGGGACGGCTGACCATCTCGAAGCCGAAGAGCAGGCACCCTAGCGAAAGGCCACTGAGGATGAAGCCGGGCGTGTCGAAGCGGCCGGGCTCATCCTCGCGAATGTTGGCGATATAGCGACCGACCAGCCAGAAGCCCAGCGCCCCCATCGGCAGGTTGATGTAGAATATCCACCGCCAGTCCAGATAAGTCACGATGAACCCGCCCAGTGGCGGCCCCAGTATCGGGCCGATCAACGCGGGAACCAGCAACCATGACATTGCATTGACCATGTCGCGCTTGGCGACGGAGCGCAGCAGGACCAGTCGCCCGACCGGTATCATCATCGCCCCTCCCACGCCCTGCAGGAAGCGCGAGGCGACCATCATTTCCAGGGAGCGCGACTGCCCGCAGGCAAGGCTTCCCAGCACGAACAGCAGGATTGCGGTACGGAAAACCGTGCGCGATCCGAAGCGATCGGCCAGCGAACCGGAGGCGGGAATGAAGATCGCAAGCGCCAGCAGGTAGGACGTCAGCGCAACGCTCATCTCTTGTGGACGCACGGAGAAGTCCCGCGCCATGGTGGGAAGCGCCGTGGCCAGCACCGTCGCATCGACGAATTCCATGAACAGGGCTGATGCAATGATAAGCGCGACAAAACGGTAGTTTGCGCCGGACTCCGCAGGTCCTTCATCACGCGTCTTTGCCAGTGCTCCGGCCGCAGGGACGATCCCGTCCCGCACTTCGGCATTGACCGAGGCGATACCGCGCCGCCGCGGCCTCAACATGGGACCAGAGGGCAGCGGGCAAGAAGATACATGTTCAGCTTTCCGGATTACGGACGAATGGGCCTCTCCAGTCCAAGGGCCGTCCATCGTGTCGCGGGCGTACCGGAACCCGTCATATAAGTGCGATGCGCGGTATTGAAACCCCTTCCCTTCGGAAAATGGCCCTTCGCGCCGCGCTTTCAGCCGATTTCCATCCGCGTCACGACATTGCCGGAGGCTTCAGAAACGGGTCGTCCGGCAGGGGAATGAATTCCTGATCGTCCGCATCTGGCAGTTTCATGCGGCCGGCTTTCCAGTCCTCCGCAGCCTGACGAAGCCTATCCTTGGAAGATGAGACGAAGTTCCAGTAGAGGAAGCGCTCGCCGACCGGCTCGCCACCCAGCACCATCACGGTGGATCGTTCCACGGCGATTACACTGGATACGTCGGCGCCAAGAACCAGCATATTGCCCGCTTCGTAGCGGCTGCCATCGACTTCGATCGCCCCGGTAGCGACATAGACCGCCCGCTCCGCGTGGCCCGGCGGCACTTCGGCTCTCGCGCCTACATCGAGGTCCAGATGTGCGTAGAACAACGGAGAATGCGTGCGCGCTCCGGCAGTAAGGCCGTAGGCGCTGCCTGCAATCAACTGGCCGCGCACGCCCGCTTCGCTCCATTGCGGAAGATCGTCTCCGGCGTGGTGAGAGAATGAGGGCGCCACTTCCTCGTCGCCTTCCGGCAAGGCGACCCAGGCCTGGATGCCGTGGAGATGATCGCCGACGGCGCGGGCCTTTTCGAACCGTTCGCTATGCGTAATGCCGCTGCCCGCCGTCATCCAGTTCACTTCCTGCGGGCGGATCGTCTGATGCGAGCCGACACTATCACGGTGCACGATCTCGCCGGAGAACAGATACGTCACGGTAGACAGGCCGATATGCGGGTGCGGCCGCACATCGAGGCTGCGATCGGCGCCTGCCGCGACGTCGAGCGGTCCCATGTGATCGAAGAACACGAACGGCCCGACCATGCGCCGTTTGGCGAAAGGCAGAACCCGGCCCACGTCCAGACCGCCGCCAAGGCTGCGCCGCCGTTGCTCGATCACCATTTCGATCATGTCGTCTCGCCCGTTGTTTTCCTTGCTCGGCCAGATATGCGGCATCGCCGAGGGCCGTGCAACTTGCGAGCCGACACGCTGGGTATTCCGCATTTTCCGAGTCATCAGGTGATCCCACCTGATTAGAAAATGCTTTAGGCAGTCGTCATGACTGTCACGCCCATAGCCGAACGGATCGGCATCGTCGGAACCGGACGCGTCGCGCGGGCCTTCGCGCTGGGACTGCGTGATCACTCGCGGTCCCAACTGCTGCTTTGGGGGCGCAACGCCGCGCGCGCGGTGCAAACTGCGCGGCACATCGAGCGATGCGTGATCGCGGATAGCTTGAGCACCCTCGCCGCGACCTGCGATCTCATCGTCATCGCCGTTGCCGACGATGCGATCGAGATGATGGCGGCCGAGATGGCGAAAGAGCCGCTGCCCGGCGCGCCCTTCGTCTGCCATCTCAGCGGAGGAAGCGGAACTGCCCCCCTCTCCTGCCTGCAGGCGATCGGCGCAAGGACGGCTGCGGTCCATCCCGCCATGACTTTCACCGGCGAGCCGCAGATCGAGGTCGAGCGCATGGCCGCCGCCCACTTCGCAGTGACCGGGTCGAGCCCGGCCGCGACGGTCACCGGAATGACACTCGTGCGCGCACTTGGCGGCGTGGCCGTAGAGGTCGCCGATGCCGACCGGCCTCTGTACCATGCGGCATTGTGTCATGCGGCCAACCATCTGGTCACCCTCATTGCCGGTGCAGGCGACGCCCTGAAACTGGCCGGTATCGCCGCGCCGGGGGCTTTTCTTGCCCCTCTGGTTCGCGCGGCGCTCGAAAACAGCCTCGATCGTGGACTGGCGGCTCTATCCGGGCCTGTTCTGCGAGGGGACGCGGGCACCATCGAGCGCCATCTCGACGTCATCGCCAGGGACGACCCCGCGCTGATGTCACCTTACCGCGCCATGGCGCTGGCAACGCTCGACGCACTAGGCGACCGAGGCGCGCAGGAGCGCAAGGAGCTTGAACGACTCCTCGCGCCCGGCCGGATCGATTTCAGCCTAGAAAGCGGGCTTCCGACAGATCCAGTTCGCGAGTGAGCTTGCGGGCGGTTTCGCTGCTGATGTTTCGCGCGCGAAGCAAGTGCGCAAGTGCCGCCCTCTCCGCCTTGACTCCGACGAGGCGGAAGTCGCGAAGCAGCTTGTCTCCGGTACGCGCCTCTGCGGATTGGCGCTCGCTCAGGCCTTCGATGCGTTCGCGGTAGAGGGTCATCACCTGCCCCCCGGCATCCGCGAACAGATCGGCCTCGCCGTGGCTTTCGGCGAGGGCGTGTTGGTGCCGCTCGATCGCCTGGATCGCGGCTTCGGCGACTGCGATCCTGGCAGAATCCTCCTCCGCCTGACGTGCCGGTTCGGGCGGCATGGCCAATCCCTTGAGCAGGAACGGCAAGGTCACGCTTGCCAGTACCAGCGAAACGACGATCACCCCAGCGGCCAGGAAGATCGCAAGGTCGCGAGTGGGAAACGGCGTTCCGTCGTTGAGGGTCAGCGGCAAGGTCAGCACACCGGCCAGCGTGATCGCCCCGCGCACGCCCGCCACCGAGGTCGCGGCGATCAGGCGCCAGTCCGGCGTCTGCACGCCGACGCCGCGCTTGGCCTTGCGCAGGATCGTCAGCTTCAGCGACGCCCACACCCACACGAAGCGCAAGGTCGCCAGACCCGCGACGATCGCCAGCGTGTAGATCGCGAGCCACCAGGCCTCGCTATGCCCGGTCACCGCGACGGTCTGGCGCGCTCCGGCGAGGATGCCCGGCATCTGCTCGCCCAGCAGCACGAAGATGATGCCGTTCAGGGTGAACTGGATCATGTCCCACACCGAGTTACGACGCATCCGGGTAACCGCGAGGGCCTGCCGCGAAATCTCGGCATACGTCATCGTCACGCCCGCGCTGACCGCCGCGAGAATACCGGAAGCGTGGAAATGCTCGGCCAGCAGGTAGGAGCCGAAGGGGATCAGCAGGCTGACCAGAATCTGGGAGCCGGTGTCTTCTCCCCAACGCTTCGTCACCCACGCCTTCACGCGCGTCACCACCAGCGTCACCGCGACACCGATGACGAGGCCGCCGCCCGCGACCCACAGGAAGTTGAGCGCCGCGCTTCCGGCCGAGAACGTGCCGGTCAGAGCCGCCGCCACCGCGAAGCGCAGGCAGACCAGGCCCGAGGCATCGTTGAGCAGCGATTCGCCTTCGAGGATGTGCATCATTCGCTTGGGGATCGGCACGCGGGCAGCAATGGCCGACACCGCGATCGGGTCGGTCGGCGAAACCACGGCGGCAAGCGCGAAGGCCACCGCCAGCGGCATCGCCGGGATCATCCAATGGATCAGGAAGCCCATGCCGATCACGGTCATCAGGACGAGGCCAAGGGCCAGTTCCACCACCGTGGAGGCGTCCTTGAACAATTCGTCCTTGGGGATGCGCCAGCCGTCAAGGAACAGCAGGGGCGGCAGGAACAGGAACAGGAACAGTTCGGGATCGAGTTCAACCCGATGCGATGTGGACATTCCGATCACACCGCCCAGCACGATCTGGACCAGCGGCGTGGGTATCGAGAACGGCATCATCCTCGCAACGGCACCGCTGACGACGACCGCCAGCAGCAGAAAAAGTACGATCGAAACTGTCTCCAAAACCTCACTCCATATGACTACCCGTGCAGTCTAGGAGGCAGGGCGCCCGAGGGGCAACCCACTAATTGCAAAAAAGGCAATTAAATTCAGTTCTGAACGTATCTTCCGGACACACGAACGCCCGCCCCTTTGAAGGGTGCGGGCGCCTGTGACTTGTCCGGGTGGATCAGTACTTCAGCGAAAGGGTCGCGAAGGCCGAGCGGCCCGGTGCGATAGTCGCGAAGTGGGTCGAGTAGGTCTTGTCGTAGTACTTCTTGTTGGCGAGGTTCTGCACGTTCACGCGCACCTCGATGTTGTCGGTGATGGTGGCGGAAGCCGTCGCGTCGAAGCGCCAGTAGCTGGGGATCGAGCGAGTGATGGTGCCGTAAGTCGAGGCACCGTAACCGCCGTACTGCTTGGAGTTGTAGATCGCGCCGCCGCCGATCTGAAAGCGCTCGGCGATGTCGAACGTCGACCATGCGGTGAAGCTGTGCTTCGGCGTGTTCGGGAACTGCTTGCCGTTGTTGATGCTGGGCGTGATGACGGTGCCGACCTGGGTGTACCCACCATCGACGATCTTGGAGTCCATGTAGGTGTAGCCACCGAAGACGCTCCAGAACGGAAGCGGCTTGCCGTTGAAGCCCACTTCGACGCCCTTGATGTTGCGCTTGCCCTGGAAGACCACATCGGCGCCGTTGGTGATGCGGGCGTTGTCGGTGTCGGTCTTGAACAGTGCCAGGTTTAGGCCGAAGGCGTCATCGAAGAACGACCACTTGGTGCCGATCTCGTAGGACTTGGTGACTTCCGCCTTGAGATCAAGGGTGGTCAGCGCGGTCAGCGCGTTGCCTTCCTGGCCTTCACCGATCAGGCTGCCGGCCGGCGTGGACGACTTGGCGATCGAGACGTAGACGCTGCCGTTGGACATCGGCTTGAGAACGACGCCCGCCTGATAGTTCAGGAAGTGCTCCTTGTTCGACAGCACGACCGGAGCAGTGGTCGTCGAAATGGTCGTCGCCGTCGTGTCGAACCAGTCGTAACGCAGGCCCAGGTTCAGCAGCAGGAAGTCGGTTACCGTCACGGTGTCTGCGGCATAGAGCGCGTAAGTCGTCGCTTCGGTCTTGCCGCTGATGGCGCTCTTGACCACGGGCACGACGGTGCCGTTGGTCTGCACGTTCTGCCACGGATCGTAAGGGTTGGGGTTGGTCAGGCTGGTGCAGTTGTAAGCCGCAATGTTCAACGTGCCGCAGCGACCGTTGGCACCACTCGTTGCCGTGGCGGTCGTGACGTTGGTGTTTACGTTAAAGGTGCCGCGCTTCGACTGTTCCCAGCTGGCCTCGAAGCCGGTCGCGAACGAGTGCTCGATACCGCCGGTCATGAACTTGCCCGACAGGTCGAGTTGGCCGACCATCGAGTCCACGTCGCTCCAACGCGTGTTCGCTCGGCGCCACACCAGGCCGTTCTGCACGTTGCCCTGGCTGTCGTCGGGCTGGGTGATGATGTATGCCTGTTTGACGTTGGCATACTTGCCGGTCGCGCGCAGGCGGATCGTGTCTGACAGATCATGCTCGGCGCGCATCAGCAGTTCGTCGGTATTGGTCTTGCGGAAGTCGCGGTTGGCCAACCCGTAGAAGGTGCTACGCTTGACGTCGGCGGGCTCGATCTTCAGCAGGCTTGCCGAAGTCACCTGGGCTGCAGTGCGCTCGAACGGAATGCCCGGATCGGGAATGTCGTCGCTCTGCATGTGATAGTAGTTGATGAAGGCGCGGGTCGAAGTGCCCAGGCCCAGCGCCACCGAGGGCGAGATACCCCAGCGGTTGTAGGTCACCACGTCTCGCTTGGCGACGTCGGCATCGTGCCACATGCCATTGATGCGGATCGCCGCCATGTCGCCAAGTTGGTAGTTCGCGTCGATGGTCGCGCGCTTGTAGTCGTCGGTGCCGTAGCTGAGGTCGGCGCGCGCATCGGTGCCGAGGTGCGGCATCTTGCTGACGAGATTGAGGCTGCCGCCGGCGCTGCCGCGACCGCCCATGGTGGAATCGCTGCCCTTCACGACTTCGATCTGCTCGATCGCGAAGATTTCGCGCGACTGGCCGCCGACGCTGCGCACGCCGTCGATATAAGTGCTGCCCTGGGCGTCGAAGCCGCGGATGAACGGGCGATCGCCCTGCGGGTTACCGCCTTCACCGGCGCCGAAGGTAATACCCGGCACGGTCCGCAGAGCCTCGACGAACGTGGTCGAACCGCTTTCGCGGATCACCTGCGACGGCACGACGATGACCGTCTTGGGGGTGTCGAGCAGCGGCGCGGTGTACTTGGGCGAATCCGCCTTGTTCACACGGTACGGCGTTTCCTCGATCGCGGTGTCGGACACGGTGACCCCGCCCAGGCTGCGCGCGGCGGTGTCGCCTTCGGCATCCTGTGCGAGCGCAGGCGCGGCAGCGAAGCCCACGCACGAAAGCGCGAGATAGGCAGGCGCGACGCGCGCCGATGATAGGCGAAGGCGAGACTTGGACACTTTTTTACCCCTCATGCTTGTGTCGGAAATTTCGCCGCCGCTAATGCGAATGATTTGCGACAAAGGCAAGGGATAAAATGCCGCAATGTTGCGACAATGTTTGAGCATTGATGCAGCAAGGCCTGAAAGCTTGATCGGAAATCCGCCAAAGACGGGATTTTCGATAAGACACCAGCTTCATCTCGGGATGCGGATCTGGCTGTGAGATGGCCACGCGCCCGGGCTGCACCGTGTAAAAGCCGCATCCGCCGGTTACCTTTCCGGCGTTCAGCGGTTACCCCCTGCCTATGGAGCAACAAGCCCTTGTCTTCGCGCTGATCGGCATTCTCGGGATCGGCGCGCAGTGGATCGCCTGGCGTACCGGCTGGCCCGCAATCGCCCTCATGCTCGCCGCCGGTGTCCTTGCCGGGCCGGTGACCGGGCTGATCGTGCCGGAACGAACTTTCGGCGAACTCCTCGAACCGATGGTTTCGGTGGCGGTGGCGCTCATCCTGTTCGAAGGCGGCCTCAGCCTCAATTTCCGCGAATTGCGCAAGACCGAGGGCGCGGTGACGCGGCTCATGGTGATCGGCATCCCGCTGGGCTGGGTGCTCGGCACCCTCGCCTGCTATTATGTGGCGGGGCTCGTCTGGCCGGTCGCGATCCTGTTCGCGGGCATCCTCGTGGTGACCGGGCCGACGGTTGTGATCCCGCTGCTGCGCCAGAGCAACGTCGCCCCGCGCCCGCGCGCGATCCTCAAGTGGGAAGCGATCGTCAATGACCCCTTCGGCGCGCTCTGCGCCGTCATCACTTACGAGTACCTGCGCCGCGTCGACGAAGGCGGCACCCTGCTCTCGGTCGTCGCCGCGCTGCTGGGCGCGGCGGTGGTTGCCGGGCTCATCGGCTATGCCACGGCGCGCGCGATCGCCTGGGCTTTCCCGCGCGGCCACGTCCCCGAATATCTCAAGGCCCCGGTGCTGCTGGTGGCGGTGATCGGCACGTTCGTGCTGTCCAACCTGATCCAGCAGGAGACCGGCCTGCTCGCCGTAACGGTGATGGGTGTCGCGGTGGCCAACATGCGCCTCGATTCCCTGCGCGACATTCACCCGTTCAAGGAGAACGTCACCGTCCTCCTCATTTCGGGCGTGTTCGTGCTCCTGTCGGCGTCGCTCAACTTCGAGGTGCTGCGCCTGTTCGAGTGGCGCTTCATCGCCTTCCTCCTCGCGCTGCTGTTCCTCGTCCGCCCGGCAACGGTGCTGGTCGCGCTGGCCTTCAGCAAGATCCCGTGGAACGAGCGGTTGCTGGTCGCGTGGATCGCGCCGCGCGGTGTCGTCGCGGTCGCAGTCTCGGGCCTGTTCGCGTTGCGTCTCGATCAACTGGGATATGGCGATGGCAGCATCCTCGTCACGCTGTCGTTCTCCGTGGTGGTGGCGACGATCGTGGCGCACGGGTTCAGCATCCGCTTCGTCGCGCGCTGGCTCGGCGTCATGGGTGCGCCGCAGAAGGGGCTGCTGATCGTCGGCAGCACACCGTGGAGCCTGTCGCTTGCCCGCCAGCTCAAGTCGCTCGACCTGCCGGTGATGATTTCCGACGCCAGCTGGCAGCGCCTCGCCGCACCGCGACAGGCGGGCATTGCCACCTATCACGGCGAGATCCTGGCCGAGACGACCGAGGAACGGCTGGACCTCACGCAGTTCCAGGTGCTCGTTGCGACGACCGAGAACGAGGCCTACAATGCCCTCGTTTGTAACGAATTCGCGCCGGAAATCGGCCGCGATGCTGTATACCAGCTGGGCGGCAGCGGCGATGACGAGGACCACCGCAGCCTTCCCGAAGCCCTGCGCGGGCGCGCGATGTTCGCCGCCGGACACGGCGTCGAGGAGATCATGGAGCGCGAGACGGCGGGCTGGACCTTCCGCAAGACGCGGATCAGCGAGCAGTTCGACTTCACCGACGCCCGCTCCTCGCTGCCGGACGAGGCGGATATGTTGTTCGTGCTCCGCAAGGACGGCCGCATCCGCTTCTTCACCCATGCGTCGAGGCCGACGCCGCAGGCGGGGGACATCGTGGTGTCCTACGGCCCCTCGCGCCATTCCGATCCCGAAAACCCGGCCCAACCCCACAAGAAGGAGGCGACCGCATGAGAGGACTGAAACTGCAGAAAGGCGCCGCGCGCTGGCTGTCCGCCGCCGCGATCGGGCTTGCCGTCAGCGCCTGCCAGCCCGGCAAGGCCCCGCAGGACGACAAGAGCGAAGCAGCGGCCGATGCCTCCGAAGCGGTCGAGCCGGAGTTGGTAAAGAAATCGATCATTCGCGCGGAGATTGATCCCGCGCCAAGCGAGACCCCGGTGCTGCAGCCGGAAACGATCGTCGTCCCGTTCACCGCCAAGGGTTCCGAGCCTGACGCGGCGGGCCTCGCGATGATCGATGATCTGATGACGCACCCTTCGTTCCGGGCTGGCGGCCCGATCACCATCTGGGGTCACAGCGATTCCAAGGGGTCCGATGAGCAGAACCTCGCCGCCTCGCGCCGCCGGGCCGAGGCCGTGCGTGGCTATCTGGTGAAGAAGGACGTGCCGCGCGACCGCATCACCGTGATCGCCCTCGGCGAAGCGCGACCGATCGCGCCGAACCGCAAACTCGACGGCACCGACGATATGGAAGGCCGGGCGAAGAACCGGCGGGTGGAGATCAAGGTCGATCTGCCCGCACCGCCGCAGGCCGAGGAAACCCCGGCCGCGAAGCCGGAGTAAAGCGGGTCAGGCCGGTGCGATTTCGGCGACAGGCTCCACGTCAGCAAGGCTCTTGCGGAAGGCCGATCGGATCAGCCTCGGCTCCAGAATCCGGCCGACGACGTAGAGCACTGTGAAGATACCGGCGAACACGAAAGCCGGATTGCGCGATTCCTTGAGCAGCCACGCGATGCCGAGGAACAGGAACGGCAGGAAGAAGCAGAACTGAAGGGTCGGGCTGTTTAGGTCGTAGCGCAGTTCGGCGCCTTGCCCGTCATCCTCCACCCACAGCGTGCCGTGGTTGAATATGGCCATCCGGTCCTGCGCGATCGGGTCCTTCTTGCTGAAGGCCAGTGTGTCGCCATCGATGCGGAAGGTCGTGCCGACCGCGCGAAACAAGTGATCGAGGCGGGCGAAGACGTCCCGGGGCGCACGCCGCACATCGAGCGCTAGGGATCCCCGAACACGCCAGATCCGGTCTATGAAGGGAAGGTCCACGCGAAAGTCTCCCTTATTCGGCCGGGACGGCGGCGGGCTGGAAGCGAACCTGAATGGCGGACTTCGTGGTCTTCCAGGCTTCGGTGAAGGGGTAGGTCATCTGCTCGCGGATCGACATGCGGCGGCCGCCTTCCATGCCGAGGAGTTCCGCTTCGCCATCGACGCAAGTGCCGAATATGCGGTCGATGAAGATGTAGGTGCCCGCGTAGTTGCTGCGGCTCGCCTCGAAGTCCTGCGAGTGGTGGACGCTGTGGTGCTCGGTGGTGTTGAACAGGAAGCGCCACAGGCGCGGGGTGTTGAAGCGGACGTTGATGTGCTGGTACGTGCTCACCGCCATGCCGATCGCCCCGGCCAGCAGCGCGGCCCGCGGCAGGAAATCGAAGAATCCGCCGATGCCGAGCCCGATCAGGAACAGCTCGACCGGATTGCCGACCGCGCCCTTGTTGATGTTCAGCTGTGTGATGTAATGATGCACCGAATGGGTGAGCCAGAGCGGATACCAGTTGTGCATGCCGCGATGCATCCAGTATTGCCCGAAATCGAAGATGAACGAGATCAGGAACGCCTGAACAAGCAGGGGCATCTCCTTGAAATAGGCGAATTTCTCCCAGTCGAAAGCATGCTGGATGGCCCCGACCATGGCGTCGCTGCCGATGTGCTTGCCGGCATACTTGACCAGCGTATAGCTGACGCCGACGTAGAACAGGTCGGTGACCAGTTCCTTCCATGTAAGCCGCCAGCTATCGTGGCGCGGGTTCACCCATTCGAGGCCATAAAGCAGCACCTTGAAGCCAATACCGATGCCGATCGCGGTCGAGGCTTTGGCAATGGAATCGGGCGCGTAGAGCCAGAAGGCCACCAGCGCGATCAGAACGGCGGGCTGGAACCAGGTGAAGACGAACTGTTTGACCGGGCCGCCCTCCACGCGCGGGATGTTTTCCCAGCCGACCGTGACCGGCGACTGCGTGCCGATCAGCCTCTTGCCTACGCGAACTCCGTCCATATCACCCGCCCTCGTAATACCCGATCACCCACTTCGGTAATACTAAACATCGATATGGTAATACTAAAACTTTGCGGCTGTCCATGCCCTCTTTGTGCACTGCAAAAATAATGTCGCGAAACGCGGATACCCGCCGTTTTCTTCTACGCCAGCTGCCTCTGGCCCCGCGCATCGCGCCGGTCGCAAGGTTCTTCGACTATGGCGATCACTCCGGCGGGAGCGGCACCGCGCAAAGGCCCTTGTCGATCAGTTGCCGCGCCGCGCGGAAGAGCAATGGCTCATGTCCGGCCGCGCTGATCAACTGGATGCCCAGCGGCATCGCGAAGTCGCCCGCCAGCGGCAGCACCAGCGCGGGCAGCCCCATCAGGCTGATCGGCTGCGTGTAGATGCCGAGGTGGCTGCGAGCCGGGATCGTCTTGCCCTCGAACGTCATCACCGGATCGGCAATGGTCGGTGCGAAGCCCGGCGCGGCGGGGGTGAAGAGGACATCGGCCAGCTCGAACTGACGTCGGAGGCGCGCCTGAATCCAGCTACGGAAGCGCTGCGCGGCGAGGTAGTCGTCGCTCGGCAATAGCAGACCTGCCAGCATGCGATCGCGCACCGGGGGCTCGAATTGCATCGGGTCGGCCTCCAGCGCGGGGCGGTGCAGGCTGGCACCCTCGGCCGCGATAATGACCGAGGCGGCGGCGCGGGCGATCTCGGAATGCGGCAGTTCGAAGCTGATGCGGCCGAGGCGGCTCCAGAACGCATCGAGCGGTCCGCGCATCTCTTCGGAAATGTTGTCGTCGAACCAACTCATCAAGCGGCCGAAGGAAATCTCGCCGCGCAGGGGCTCCTGCCGCTCGGGTGCGCCTTCGCGCAGGATCGTGCGGACCAGCGCCACGTCATCGAGATCGCGGCCGAGCACGCCCACGACATCGAGGCTCTCCACGAAAGGATACATGCCTTCGCGCGGAAGGTCGCCGTAGGTGGGCTTGAGGCCGATTACCCCGGTCAGCCCCGCAGGTACGCGCAGCGATCCATTGGTGTCGAAAGCAAGGCTGAGCGGGACCACGCCAGTCGCCACCGCCACTGCCGAACCGCCTGCGGCGCCGCCCGCGACGCGCGCAGGATCGTGCGGGTTGCGGGTCGTGCCGTACTCGGCATTCATGGTGACGAAGCCGTAACCGAATTCGTCCATGTTCTGCGTGCCGACGAGCACCGCGCCCGCCGCTTCGAGCAGCGCGATGGCTTTGGCATCGCGGCTGGCGAACGCCGCATTGCGCCGCGTGCGAGACCCGGCGGTGGTGATCTCCCCAGCCACGTCAAACAAGTCCGCCGCGCCGAAGGGCACGCCTGCCAGCGGGCCCGGATCGAGCCCCGCCTCGACCAACTTGTCTACCGCCGCCGCCCGCGCCAGCGCACGCCGGCGCAGGAGCCGCGTGAAACCGCTACGCTCGCCGCCGAGTTGCTCGGCCTTGTCGAAAGCCTTCGTCGCCAGTTGCACGGCCGAGATTTCGCCGCCGCGCACCCTGGCGGCCATGACGATAGCGGATGACGGCGCGAGGGACATGCTCAAGCCTCGAACCGCATGGCGCTGGCACTGCGCGGATCGAGCGCAAAGGCGCGCAAGGTGGCGACGTGGTCCTGCAGGACGATCAGGTTGGACAGGACGCCCGGCAAGCACTCGTCAGGAGCGGAAACGCCCGCCTCGGCCATGCGTGTGCGCAGGCTGCCCTCGCTCGGAGGTGCCGCTTTTCCGCTCGTTTCGGCCACCAGCATGATCTCCCTCGCTCGCCATCGATCGAAGGGCCACCCTTACAGTCTTGCGATCTAGCGGCAAGGGGGCCTTTACCCGAACCGATAGGCCGAGATGTCCGCCATCATGACGTTGTCGCCGAACACCTTGTGTCCGGCCGAGGCCCCACCCGCCCCGGCAGCCACCATGAGCGGCAGCAGATGCTCCTCGCGCGGGTGCGACTGGCGGCCCGCAGGCGCCTCGGCCCAGTGAGAAAGCAGGGCCTCACGCTCGGCCGGAGCCGCTTCGATTGCGCCCGTTAGCCACTGGTCGAACACCGCCGAAGGGCGGGTCGCGGCGGGGGTGCGGAAGCCGCGCATGTTGTGGTAGCTCATGCCCGAGCCGACGATCAGCACGCCCTTCTCGCGCAGCGGCTCCAACGCCTTGCCTGCGGCGATATGCTCGGCGGGATCGAGGTCCGCCTTGAGCGAAAGCGGCACGACCGGGATCGTAGCGTCCGGATCGACCAGCAGGAAGGGTACGAATACACCGTGATCGAAGCCGCGGGCGGGATCGGTGCGGGCGGGCAGGCCCGCACCCTTCAGCAGTTCGACGACGCGCTGCGCCAGCGCGGGGGAGCCCGGCGCCGGGTATTTCAGCTCGTAAGTATGCGGCGGGAATCCGTAGTAATCGTAGATCATCCCCGGCTCTACCGCGGTAGATGCGGTGAATGCCGACTCCTCCCAATGGCCCGAGATCACGACGATACCCTTCGGCTTTTCCGGGAGTGTCGAGACGAGCGCGCGCAGCCACGCCTCGGTCTTGTCCCACGTGTCGGCGGGGCCGCCCATCACCGACCAGTCCATGAAGAAGCACGGACCGCCTCCATGCGGAATGAAAAAGGTGGGCATCTGCGTCGAGGAAACCGTCATGTCGGCCGTCTGAGCATTCATCTTGGCGAATCGTCCCTGGTTGATCTCGCGGGCAATTTTCGACCCCACGGGTCGCTGGGTGCAAAGTCGGGTCGAGCGCGCTCTCGTGCAAGGACCCATAGTTGACGGCGCGCGAAGGAATTGTTGCGGCGCACCTATAAACACTTGGGATCGGCACCCGGCGGGCCTTTACTCCGGCAATCGGAACCGGAGACCTGCCCATGCCGAGCGCTTCTACCCGCCTTGCGATCGCTGCCACTACAGGCAACCTCGTCTGCCTCACTGCCGCGATCAGCGCGACCTTCGGGACGTTCCTGGTGCCGATCTCGCAGGACCTGGGCTGGTCGCGCGCGGCGGTGTCGGGCGTGCTGGGCCTAATCGCGATCATCGCGGCGGCAAGCTATCCGTTGATCGGGCGCACCATGGACCGTGTCGGAGCACGACCCATGATCCTTGGAGGCAACGTGGCCCTCGCGCTGCTGGTGGCCAGCCTGTCGCAGACGAGCGGCAGCCTCTGGCTGTTCTACCTCCAGTACGGTCTCATCGGGCTGGCGGGCGCGACATGCGCCTCGCCGATGATCGCCAAGATCGTGTCGAACTGGTTCGACGCCCGGCGCGGGCTGATGCTGGGGGTGACCGCCGGGATCGGCAACGGCGTCGGCGCGACCCTGATGCCGGTAGTGGCAGGCATCCTGCTGCCGCTGATCGGGTGGCGCGCGACGTACGGCGCGATCGGCGCGATCGTTCTGCTGCTGGGCTTTCCGATCATGTGGTTCTGGCTGCACGACACGCCTGGCCACGTCTCCCGCAAGGACGATGAACCCGAGCGCGTGTTCGAGGGCATGACGTTGCGCGAGGCGGCATCCACCCGCCGCTTCTGGCTGCTGCTGATCGCTGTCGCAAGCGGCGCGGGAGGCATGACGGCGGTGTTCACCCATGTCGTGCCGATGATGACCGATCGCGGCTTCGGCCTTGGCCAGGCGACCGGTGTTGTCGCGACTTTCGCGCTTGTCACGGCGGCGTGGCAGGTGGTGACCGGCGGAATGCTGGACAAGCTGCGTACGCCGCTGCTGATCGTGCCGATGTATGCCGCCGCCATGGCGGGACTTGGGCTTCTGCAGTTCGGACAGGGCGGTCTTGCCGCCACCGCCGCAGGCGTCCTGCTCGGTATCGGTATGGGCGCAGAATATGCGGCGTTACCCTACTTCTGCTCGCGCTACTTCGGCCTCAGGCATTTCGGATCGATCAACGCGGTGCTCTACGCCGCCGTCATCCTGGCACAGGGACTGACCCCGGCGGCGATGGATCTCAGTTACGGCGCCACCGGCTCCTATAACGAGGCTGCACTGGCGATCATCGTGGTGCTGGGAGCGGGAATGGCCCTGCTGTTCTTCCTCCCTGGCATCGGTGCCGACGGGCGCACCCGCGTACGTCAGGTCAAGCCCGTTGCCTCCGGAGATCTCGCAATGGCGACAGGTTGATGCTCAGGGGTGTCCGCTGAGCGTACGGACCCGATCGATCGACGACAGACTCTCCCCCACCCATCGGTCGAAAGCGTCGATGAGGGTCTGGGACAGTTCCACATAGTCCCCCGGCCGCTCGGACAGCGTGACGAAACCACGCTCCACCGCACCCTTGAGCACGTTGCGGACATGGGTGCGGGAGACACCGCCCTGCCCGCCGGCCCGTGAATAGAAGCCCGGCGCCGTGCGATTGTCCGGATTGCCGCGTACGGACTGCATCAGGATCATCAGCACCCGAAAGCCCACTGCCTCCTGCACGAAATAGTCCATCGGCGGGTTGGCGCTCATGATCTCGTTGGCGATGTCGAGCGTTCTTAGCCCGGCGATGCGAAAAGCCTTCTGGTAACTTGTCCGTCGTTCCAGCACCGGACGGTAATCGACCTCCGGACGCAGCAGCGCGAGCGGTGCGTGGAATACCCCCAGCCATTCGCAATCGGCCGCGACCCCGCGCTCGGTGGCGCGCAGCAGCCGGGCTCGGCGATCCCGGGGGTCAGGCACGACCTCCAGCAGCAGGTCCCGGCGCAAGTTGGCAACGAGATCGGCGATCCGCCTGCCGGGTGCTATACCCATGTCGGGCAGCACTTCGTTCAGCACCTGCATCGATACACCGCCCGCCGGATCGTCGGGATCGCGCAGCGCGTCGAGCGAGGCGATCAGCATGAACGTAACCCCCTTCTCGTATTCGATAAGCGTGCGCAGCCGAGCGTCGTCAATGTAAAGGCCTGCCAGCCCGTCGATGAGCAGCGCCTTGGCATCCTCGAAGCGCGGATGCGCGCGTACTTGCCCGATCGAGATATGCGTATCGCCGGCACTACCGGCCCTCCAGTTCGTGTCCATCAGCCCCTCGTCGCCGCAACAGCCCCCGACGAAGCCGCGGCGAGGCTTCGTTAACGATAAGCTAGTGGATTTTACGGATTTTCGTAGCCGTTCAAGCAGCGATGGCAAAAAAATGACCCGGTGGCCGATAAGGCCCCGGGTCAGGCTGAAAGGCGGATAAGTTCAGTCCTTCGGGTCGCCTCGGTCGGATACCCCGATGGAGCCGAAAGGCAACGGAACAATTTCGTAGTATTTCAGAGTCCTTGGCCACGTATCTTCAGGTCGGGTCGATGACGGTGCCCTTGCCCGGGAAGATGCGCCGCTCGATGCGTGCGTGGACGCCCAGCGTGCCGTCCACCACTTGCGTCACGCCGAAGTCGGTCGCCACGCTCATCAGCGAATAGGCGTCCTCCTTGCTCAGCCCCTGCTGTTCGTGGAGCAGGTGGAGCATGTCCATCGAACAGTTCTTCATCGCCTGGTCCAGATCCTCGCCGAAGCCGTGGACGATCCAGTTCTCGGGCGTTTCCAGCAGCGGCGAGGGGAAGGAAAAATCCTTGCGCAGGATGATCTGGAACAGGCAGTCGAGCGAAGCCTCGATCGCGGTGCCGCTGATCTCGCCGTCACCCTGGCTGACGTGGGGGTCGCCGATCGAGAACAGCCCGCCCTTGACCTGGCACTTGTAGAACATCGTCGAGCCCGCGCCGATGCGCCAGTTGTCGATGTTGCCGCCGTGCAGCCCCGGCGGGATGGTCGAGACCGGCGCGTCCACCGCCGGCGCCACGCCCGCCGTGCCCAGATGCGGACGGGCGGGGATGGTGATGCCGGGCAGCGCCGGGTGCCGGTCGCACACCGGGCAGTTGGTGATGGTGCCGGGGACGAGGTACTCGCCCGGGAAATCGTAGGCATAAAGGGCGTGGGCGGTGTTCGCGCTGGGGTCCAGCTCATAGATCGTCACCCGCTCCTTCCTGCCGAACTCCTCATACAGATGCCCCCAGTTCGCCGCGAGGTTGGAGCCGTAGTTGTTGCGCGGCGTCATCTGCAGGTAGCGCACCTCGATCATGTCGCCCGGCTCGGCGTCCTCGACATAGATCGGGCCGGTCATGATGTGGACGCCGGGCGCGCGGGTGGCGGGATCGACTTCGCGGAAGATGCGCTCCACGCCTTCGTCGAACATCAGTTCGGGCGCGTCGCCTGCATGGTGCGTGATCGCTTCGGCCTGCACCAGATCGCCACTTTTGATCCTGAGCGCCGGCTTGATCTCGGGCGAGAAGTAGCCCCAGTGGATCGTCTCCGGCGTGGCCTTGAGATGCCAGATCGCCGAGGGCCGCGTGTCCGCCTTCGCCGATGTCAGAGTGGTGACCGAAGCCATGCAGTGTCCTTTGTTGAGTGGAGGATCGACGGCTTCACTCTCTCCCGAGGGACGAAAAGGGTCTTGGCCGTCAGCGCACTGGTAGTTGGCAGCGCGGTGAACTGCGGGGGCTGCGAGGGGCCGCGCCTGCCCCTTCGACAAGCTCAGGGTGAGCGGGGTTGGGGGTAAGCCTCCCGACTCCGCTCCGGGAGAGTGAATTCGGAGGAAACCTCCAATTCCGCTCAGGCTGAGCCTGTCGAAGCCCCCGCGCCACACGCCCGCCCACCTCGCGTCAACAAACCGGACGCCTGCCGCCAAGAGCCGCGGGCGCATCTGGCGCAGACCGTGAGGCACACGAGAAGGAAGCCCAAACCCCATGCCCAACACGCTCATCTTCGTAGACCTGCCCGCCGACGATCCGGCCGCCGCCGGGCGCTTCTACGCCGAAGTCTTCGGCTGGCGCGACGATCATAAGCCCGAGGGCGTCTATCACCGCATGGTGCCGGGCGGCATGTTCCCCAATCCCGACGGCACCGACAGCCAGATCGGCAACCTGCATGTCGGCATCTTCGACCCCGCCAACGCCCGCCCGCACCCGGACGCCGAAGGCATCGCCCCGCGCGAAATCGCCAAGGAGGGCCGGAAACCGCGCATCTGGGTGCTCATCAGCGACGACGACACCCCCGAACGCATCCTGTCCTCCGCCGAGGAGCGCGGTGCCACAGTGCTGTGGCGCAACCACTTCTGGGGTACTTTCAACGGCCTCAACCACTGCTTCCGCGATCCCTGGGGCAACGAGATCCTGCTCTGGGGCAAGGCCGGAGATCCTCCCAGGATTCCAGACGATTACACCCACGAGTAAGCCTTTCTCGCAAATGCAATATTGCCTTCGCAGGTGCCGCATGCACAAATGCACCTGACGGCACTCAACGGCACCTAGCGTACCCATAACAGCACTCAGGATGGTCACCATGCCCGCGCCAACCATGACGGACGACTTCATCGAATCCCTCTCCGCCTCGGCGGTGAACCTCGAGGACGCGGTCACGCTGCCGCCCTCGTGCTACACCTCTCAAGACTTCTACGAATTCGAGAAGGACGCGCTCTATTACGCCGAGTGGCAGTGCGTCGGGCGCGAGGACTGGATCCCGAAGCCGGGCGATTACTTCACCACCCGCACCATCAACGAGCCGATCATCGTCTCGCGCACGCTCGAAGGGCAGGTCCGGGCGATGTCGGCGGTGTGCCAGCACCGCGCGATGCTGGTGGCCGAGGGCGCAGGCAACGCGCGCGGGTTCCTGTGCCCCTACCACCACTGGAGCTACTCGCTCGACGGCACGCTGGTGGCGGCCCCGGCGATGAACAGGACCTGCAACTTCGACCGCAAGGCCAACAGCCTGCCGCGCTTCGCGGTCGAGATCTGGAACGGCTTCATCTTCATCAACTTCGACGAGAACGCCGCGCCCCTCGCCCCCCGCCTGATCGGGGTGGCCGAGGCGATCGCGGGCTACGACCTCGCCTCTGCCGAGGGTCCGAAGCCCGATGAGGGCGCCAGGCTCCCGTGGAACTGGAAGGTGATGTTCGAGAACAACAACGACGGTTACCACGCCAGCCGTCTCCACGCCGGGCCGCTGCATGACTTCGTGCCGTCCGGCAAGGCCGAGTTCCCGCATTCCGAACCCGAGGACGCCGGGTTCCTGCGCTTCAACGGCACGCTCCACCCCGACGCCAGCTTCAACGCCACCCAGCGCGCGGTGCTGCCGATCTTCCCGGGCCTTTCGGACGAAATGCGAAACCGGATGACCTTCGCCAACGTCCCGCCCTCGCTCAGCCTCATCATGATGAGCGACATGGTGATCTACCTGATCCTGCGGCCGGACGGACCGGAATCGCTGGAGATGGACACCGGCCTGCTGTTCGCGCCGGGCGCGATGAAGGACCCGACGTTCGACCACAAGCTCGACATGAACATGCGCGCCACCGCACACATCATCGCGCAGGATTTCCACGTCGACGAACTGGTGCAGAAGGGCCTGCGCTCGCGCTTCGCCCCGCGCGGCCGCTATTCGTGGCAGGAAGGCGCGCAGGGGCAGTTCAACAAGTGGCTGGTCCACCGTTACCGCGCTGCACATAAGCGTCTGGCGGGATTGGAAACAGTGAGTTAGGCTGCCCCCTACAGGGTTACACAACAAGGATAATTCCGGCATGACCGGCGTGCGCTTGACCACCAATGCTTATCCCCACGACCAGCGATTGCAGGCGTGGCGTTTCGCATTGCAGCGCGTGTCGCTGGAACTCGAATCCGAGAACGAGGACATCTACGGAGACCTCGTCAGCTTCACCAGCGGGCAGAAGATCCAGTTCGTCCGCTGCACCGGCACCGCGCAGGCGATGACCCTCGACTTCCGGCAGGAGGCGCGCTGTTTCTGGCTCGTCCTCCTGCTCGAAGGTCGCATCGCCGCGTCGAGCGGGGACCGGGAAGTGGAAATTGGCGAGGGCGACATGGTCTACGGCGGCGGCGACACCCGCTGCCGCATCGCCATGGAAGGCGATTTCCGCCTGCTCATCGTCAAGGTGCCGCACAGCCTGCCCGCGCTCAAATCCCGCTCGCAGCTGCCCACCGAGATCAGCGACCTGATCGCCGACACCGCCGTCGGCCGCATGATGTCGAGCCTGCTGCGCACCGTGGCCGACACCATCCTAGATATCTCCGACGACCAGATCCGCCCGGTCGAACTGGCCCTGCCCGAGATGATCGCCGCCACCCTCCTCGACCGTGCCCCCGCCAAGCAACTCGGCGGCGCGGCGGGCGGCCGCGCGGCGATCCTGGAGCGGGTGTTCCAGTCGATCGAGATGCGGCTGTCCGACCCCAACCTCAACACCCACCAGATCGCCGCCGAGCACAACATCTCGCCGCGCTATCTACAGAAGCTGTTCGAGAGCCACGGCGAGAGCTTCGGCCATTACGTGAAGCTGCGCCGCCTCGAGCGCTGCCGCCTCGATCTCGGCAGCCCGCTCCATGCGCAGCGCTCGATCTCGGAAATCCTGTTCCAGTGGGGCTTCAACGACAGCGCCTCGTTCTCCCGCGCCTTCCGCGAGCAGTACGGGATGAGCCCGCGCGAGTATCGCAAGTCCCCCGAGATCGCGACGAGCGCGGCCGAAACTCCGCGCCGCGGACGGCCCGAAAAGGCGCGCGACGTGCGCATGGACAACCGCGAGCCGCCCAGCGTCCTCAGCGGCTTACCCAGCCTCGACGATGCCGCGAGATCGCGCCGCCACCACTTCCTGCCCGCACGGCCCGACACGATCCACTGGGGCTATTTCAGCCGTTCGCTGCAACCGGCGCTCGAAGTCCGCTCGGGCGACTACGTGACGATCGAGACGCTGACCCACCACGCCAACGACGATGCCGAACGCATGATCGAGGGTGACGCGGGCGCGGAAGCCGTGTTCCACTGGACCGCTGACGGCAAGGCGGTGGAACGGCGCGGCGCCGGGCCGTTCGACGCCTCGGCCCTGGGTCGCGGCCCCGGCGAGGGCTTCGGCGTCCACATCTGCACCGGGCCGATCGCGGTCGAGGGCGCCCGC
>NZ_BAAILP010000239.1:88992-107221 GCF_054589055.1 Novosphingobium sp. 11B
CCCCGGCGACGTGATCGAGGTCCGCATCCTCGACATGGAGAACCGCCCCAGCCAGAACCCGCTGTTCGCCGGGCGCGCCTTCGGCTCCAACGTCGCGGCCTACTGGGGCTACCACTACAACGACCTGCTGACCGAGCCCAAGCAGCGCGAGGTCATCACGATCTACGAGATCGACAACGAACCCGGCCGCGCCACCGCACAGGCGGTCTACTCCTATCGCTGGACCCCGCAGACCGACCCTTCGGGCGTGGTCCACGAGCGCTACGACTATCCCGGCGTGCCGGTCGATCCCGAGACCATCACCCGCAACTTCGACGTGCTGCGCGACGTGACGATCCCGGTGCGCCCGCACTTCGGGGTGATCGCGCTGGCGCCCGCACATTCGGAACTGATCGATTCGGTGCCGCCCGCCAACTTCGGCGGCAACATCGACAACTGGCGGCTGGGGGCGGGATCGAGCTGCTTCCTGCCGGTGGGTGTGCCGGGCGGGCTGCTGTCAATGGGCGATCCCCATGCCAGCCAGGGCGACAGCGAACTGTGCGGCACCGCCATCGAATGCTCGATGACGGCGGTGATCCAGGTGATACTCCACCCCGCCAAGACCAGCCGCAAGTACATCCGCGACATCGATTATCCGCTGATCGAAACCAAGGACGAATGGGTGATCCTGGGCTTCTCGCACCCGGAATACCTCAAGGAACTGGGCGCGAACGCACAAAGCGAGGTCTACAAGCAATCGTCGATCGACGCCGCGATGCGCGACGCCTTCCGCAAGGCGCGGCGGTTCCTGATGACCTTGCGCGATCTGACCGAGGACGAGGCGATCTCGCTGCTCTCGGTGGGGGTGGATTTCGGGATCAGCCAGGTCGCCAACGGCAACTGGGGCGTGCATGCGGTGATCCGCAAGAGCCTGTTCGCCGCCTGAAGCAGCGACCGTGCGCCCGCATGGGCAGGCGCACGGTCGAGGCGGGGGCGCGCGGCGTCAGCCTTTCGGGGGGACGAGTTCCAGCATCGCCGTGGTCGCCCCGCTGCGGCCGACCCATGCATTGCTGCGGGCAGCATCCTCGCGCAGCCGGGTCATGTTCCTTTGCGCATAACCCTCCGAATTGGCGAAGAGAACGCGCACGATATACTGTTGGTCATGCCCCACCCCGCGCGGCAGCGGGTGAAGCGTGGCGATGCGCTCCACCGCGCGCACAGTTGCGCGGTCGAGGTCGCCGTGACCCGAAGTCTTGTAGAGTTGGACTTGTGAAGGCACGCCGTCTTCGCTGCAATTGAACTTGACGGCGACGATGCCTTCGCTGGCCGGCATCGTGCCCATCGGAGCCGGATACCTGACCTTACGCTCGAATTGTCGGAACACGTTCTCCGACCAGTTCTGGACGCTTGGCGGCGCAATGACGGAAAGCGTATCGGTCTCGGTTTCTGCCCGGCCGCCACTCGGCGCTACGCACAAAGCAAGACCCACGACAGCGGCTGCAACAAACTTCTGCCTGTTCATTGGAGTACCCTCCCAATGCGTCTCACATCGACCTCAGACAAGCAATATATGACGCGCAAGACGCAATTTTACATATTTTCAGGAAAAACGACTCGTTTATTGCGCGAACCCTGGGTCAATATTAAATCAAAATACGCACGCTGAGAGTCGACCAGATCACATAACGCGAATTAGTGTAGATTACTTTGCCTCGACATTGCTGCATTTGCCAAGCGCCAGCATCAAAATCGCCATGGTTTCATGTGCATGCCAAGGGCTTGTCAGAAACGCCCTCATTCGAGATTATTTTGCAGCCACTGCCGTCGTCAGATGCATCCAGGTGTCGAATTGCCCTTGGAGCATCGCGAACTCCCCTTTGGCGTAGCCCAAGGCATCCTCTCCCAGCAGCAACACCAGCGGCGGCTCCGGCGCGGCGATGGCCGTCACGATCGCTTGCGCAATCATCGCCGGATCGCTCGGTTCCTCGCCGTGATGGCCGGTCAGTACCTGCCGCGCGACATGCGCAGTCCCGGCATAGTCGGCGATCGAGGGCTCGGCCCCCAGCAGCCGCGAGGCGGCGAATTCGGTACGCATGCCCCCTGGAGCCACGTTGGTCACCTTGATGCCGAGCGGCCCCACCTCCTGCGCCAGCGTGCGCCCGATGCAGTCGAGCGCGAACTTGCTCGCCCCGTAGATACCTGTGCCGTTCCAGCAGGCCATGCCGCTGATGGACCCGACATTGACGATATGGCCGGAATTTCGCGCCCGCAGGTACGGCAGCGCCGCCTGAATCACTGCCAGCGCCCCCCAGACGTTGACGTCGAACAGCGCCTTCGCGTCCTCGATCGGCGTTTCCTCGATGGCCCCGGTATAGCCGAGGCCTGCGTTGTTCACGACCACGTCGAGGCCGCCGGTCCGCGCTTCCGCAGCATCGACGACCGCCTTGACCGCCCCGGCATCGGTGACGTCGAGGATCATGCCGATGGCTCCCTCCCCCAGCGCCTCGAAGGCGGTGGCGGCATCGGTACTGCGCACGGTTCCGACGACGGTATGTCCTGCTTCCAGCGCCTCGTGCGCGATGGCGCGGCCGAGTCCGGTGCTGACGCCGGTGATGAACCAGTTGCTCATGTCGGTTTTCCTTACGAATGCCTGCTCGAATATCCGCCTAACCTTGCGCCTGCAGGCGAGAGGCATCTATGCGACCCGCGCCCGACGCCTTGACCGACGACAACAGCATGGGCGCAGGGTGACAAGAACCTTGCCGCTCCCCATTCTAGCTTCGGTTCGAAATTTCAAGCACAAGCAGGGGAGCCAGATGATCCAGAGCCAACCGCGTCCCGAGAGCTTCGGCCTCCCGTCCGACACCGGAGGACGCGACCTCGGCATCTTCATGCCGATGGCGAACGGTGGCTGGATCCTGTCGAAGAACGCGCCCACGCTCGACGGGTCCTACGACTACAACCTCAAGGCCGCGCGGCTGGCCGAGGACATCGGCCTCGACTTCATCATGGCGATGGCCAAGTACCGCGGCTACGGCGGCGAGACGCAACACTGGAATGCGTCGCTGGACTCGCCGATGCTGATGGCGGGCCTGGCGCAGGCGACGAGCCGGGTGAAAGTCTGGGCGACCGTCCACACGATCCTGCAGAACCCCGCCGTCACCGCCAAGATGATCGCCACGCTCGACCAGATCAGCCACGGCCGCGCCGGACTGAACGTGGTGACCGGATCTTACAAAGGCGAATTCTCGCAAATGGGCGCTTGGCCGGAGGGCGTGGACCACGATGAGCGCTATGTCCTCGCCACCGAGTGGATCAAGGGCATCAAGGCGTTGTGGACGCAGGACTCCGTGACGATGGCGGGCAAGCACTTCACCCTCGACGACTGCATGTCGAACCCCAAGCCACAGGCCCCGCCGTTCCTCGTCTGTGCGGGAACCTCGAAAGTCGGCATCGAATTCACTGCCAACGAGATGGACGCGCTGTTCCTTTCGGGCGGCAACGTCGAGGAACTGGCGAAAGCCAGCGCCAACGCCAAGGCGGAAGCAGCCGGGCACGGCGCGAAGATCCGTACGTACTCCATGATGACCGTGGTGTTCGGCGACACCGACGAGGCCGCCGAGGAAACCGCCGCTCATTTCCGTGCCGGCTTCGACGAGGAAGCTCTCCACGGTATGATGCGTGCCTACGGCTTCCTCGATAGCGAGATCGGCAAGGAGAACGCCTTCACCCAGAAGGCCCGCTCCACCTTCATGACCCCGCATGTGCTGGGCACCCCGGAGACGGTGACGGCGCGCCTGTCGGAGATTTTCGAGAAGACTTCGCTCGACGGGCTGATGCTGATCTTCCCGGACTATCACGCGGCGCTGCCGATCTTCGGCGAAAAGGTGCTGCCGACCTTGCGCGAGCGCTTCCCTGCCCAAATGGAACCCGCGCATGGCTAACCTGCCGCACATCGACCCCGCCGGGATGATCGCTCCCGCCCGCACTGCCCTGATCGTGGTGGACGTGCAGGTCGACTTCGCCGCGCCCGAGGGCCTGATCGGTCGCTTCGGCATCGACCTCGCCCCGGCCGAGGCCGCGATCGACCGGATCGAGATGCTCATCGCCGCCGCCCGCGCGGCCGGAGTTACGGTAGCGTTCATGCGCGTGATGACGCGCCCCGAAACCGATTCCGAGGCTCTGAAGACGCTGATGGCCCGGCGCGGCACGCCCGGCGAGGAAGGCATCTGCCGGATCGGCAGCGGCGGCGAGGACTACTATCGCCTGTTCCCCCAGCCGGGCGACATCGAGATATCCAAGCTGGTCTATTCCAGCTTCCACGGCACCGATCTGGAACAGCAACTTCGCGCGCGCGGGATCGACACGTTGGTGATGACCGGCCTCACCACCGAGTGCTGCGTCGATTCCACCACGCGCGACGCCTTTCACCGTGACTTTCATACGTTCGTGGTGTCCGACGCCTGCGCCGCCTACGAACCGGACCTTCACGCCCACGCGCTCAAGGCGCTGGCCGCGAATACCTCGCTGCTGGTGACCACCGACGCGGTCATGGCTGCGTGGAGCGCATGACCCCCCTCTCGACGACGTGGGCCATGGATGCCATCTTGCTCCGCGTGGAGAGAAGTGTCGGCACCGCGCTTGTGTCGATACGCATGATTGTACTCAGCCGGTGGCCGGTGCCGAGAAACACCGCCGCGTCCACCCGCCCCGCCACAGGGATCATACCAAGATGAACACCCGTCTGCTCGTCATGATCGTGCTTCAGGCTTTGTGCCTGATGTACTTCCTGCTCTCGGCGGGAACCTTCAATTCGTTGGGCATGGTGCTGCCGTCCATGGTCGAGGCGTTCGACATGAACTGGGCGCAGGCGGGCTTCGGCTTCACCCTGCTGGGCACGGCTTGCGGGATCGTCAGCCTCGCCCCCGCGCTGACGATCCGCAAGCTCGGCATCGGGCGCACGCTGGCGGCGGGGACGGTGATCCTGTTCGTGGCATTCTGGCTGCTCTACACCTCGACCGGCGTGATGGGCTACTATCTGGGCACCACGCTGCTCGGCATCGGCTACTGCTTCTGCGGCACCGTGCCTGCCGTGCATATCCTGTCGAGCAGTTTCCGGCGCCGCTCGACGGTGCTGGGGCTCTACTTCACGATCGGCAACCTCGGCGCCGTCGCCGGGCCGCTGCTGTGGTACGGGTCGCAGAGCGCCGGGTTCGACTGGCGCTTCTACTGGCTGCTCTTCGCCGTGGCATCGGTCGTCGTGGGGGGCTTTTGCACCCTCACCGCCGGACGCCTCCACATCGCCGCGCCCGAGGAGCACGTCGCGTCCCCGGGTGCACCGGCCGAGTGGACCGTGCGCCGCGCGCTCGGGACCGTGCAGTTCTGGGTCGTCGTGCTCGCCTATACCGCGTGTCTCGCGATCAACACGACCACGCACGGTTTCGCCTACCAGCACCTGATGGAGCACGGCATCGCGCAGGATCGCGCCTCGCAGCTCATAAGTCTTGCGGCTCTGGTCTGCGCGATCGGATCGGCACTGGCCGGGATCGCGGGTGAGAAGACCAGCGCGCGGACGCTGACGATGTTCTCGCTGGGGTGCCTGGGAGTCTCCGCGGCTACGCTGGCGATGATCGACGGACCGATCTCGCTGATGCTGTGGATGGTGACGTTCGGCGGTGGGCTGGGCTTCAGCTACGTCAGCACCGTCATGCTGCTGCAGTCCTATTTCGGACAACGCGCTTCGCTGGAACTCTATTCGATCATGATGGCGGTATCGACCTCGGCTGCGATCGGTCCAGCGCTGGGCGGCGCGGTCAAGGACCAAACCGGCAGCTTCTCCGGCATCTTCCTCGGCCTTGCGGTGCTGAGTGCTGTACTGTTCTGCGCTGTCGCGATCCTGCGCAAGCCGGGCGAGCGCGGGGTGCAGGCTGTGCAGGTCGTGGCGGCGGAGTAAAGACCCATTCCTCCCCGAGCTTGTCTCGGGGAGGTGGCGCCGCCGAAGGCGGTGGCGGAGGGGGAATTGCGCGAGGTTCTCCCCCCCTCCACCACCCGCTGCGCGGGCGGTTCCCCTCCCCGAGCAAGCTCGGGGAGGAATTTTAGGGGATTTCCGACCTCAAGGGCATCGACGGCGCGGCACCCCTGCGCCCTACCGAGAGCGACGCCGCAGCGTTAGCCAGTCGCAGCGCCGCTTCCAGACCGATGCCCTGATCGATGCAGGCGGCGAGCACGCCGCAGAAGCAATCCCCGGCGCCGCTGGTATCAACGACCCGCTCGGCCGGAACCGCAGGCACGAACGTCGCGCGCTCCACTCCGATCGCCGCTGACCCCAGCGCGCCGAGCGTCACCACAACAGTCTGATCCGGCCGCGCCAAGAGGCGGCGTGCCACGAGCAGATCGTCGAGCGTCTCCGGCTCGCGATCCAGCGCGAGATAGTCGGCGAACTCGGTCTGGTTGAAGATCATCATGTCCGCCATGCCGAACAGCCGCGCGCCCGCCGGGATGGCCGGAGCGGCGTTGACGATCCTGCGGACATGCGCCGCCGCATCGCTGGCGAACAGCGCGGCAATGGCATCGATATCGGTTTCCAGCTGGACAAGCAGCACCCGCGTCGCCGCGTCGATCGCACCGAGCGCCACCTCGGCGCGTGCCAGGAGGTTGGCCCCGGCCTCGACCGCGATCATGTTGTCGCCGCCGGGTTCGATCAGGATCGCGGCGCGACCGCTGCCCTGCCCTGCCAGCACCTCGACATGCGCGGTATCGACGCCATCACCGCCAAGCGCCTCCAGCAGCAGGCGCCCCGCCGCATCGTCGCCGACAGCCCCCGCCATGCGGGTGACCGATCCGAACCGCGCCGAGGCCACCGCCTGGTTGAGTCCCTTGCCGCCGACCGCCTGCGCGCTGTCCTCTACCAGCAGGGTCTGCCCCCAGGCGGCCTTCGCCGGCAGGCGCAGCGCTATGTCGAGATTGAGGGAACCGAAGACGGTGACGCTCATGCTGACTCCCGGATCGGCTCCCTCGCCCTATTTATCAGAACTTGTACCCGACCGAGAAGAGCGCCTGGCGCGGCGGGATGTAGGTGTCCGAGATCTGCCCGCTGCCGTAAGGATCGGTGAAGCGCGAGTTGATGCCGTTCGTGTCGAACAGGTTGGTCACCGTGGCCGAGACGCTGAAGCCGGTATCGGCGAAGGCGTAGCTGGCGAATAGGTTCACCTGCGAGTAGTCGGGTGTATCGTCCTGCCCCGGCGTGTTGAATACGCGCGACTGGAACTTGCCGCGATAGATGTACTGCGCGCGGGCGGTGAATTCGCCGGGGCCGATATCGCCGGTCCACGAGACCGCCGCCGATCCCTGTACCGAGGGCATCTTGGGGATCTTGTTGCCGTTGATGTTCTCGCGCGCTGCCTCGCGGACGTAGACCGCATTGCCGAAATTGGCGAAGAAGCCGCCGACGCCGCCATAGCCCGCCGCGACCTGTGCCGCGTCGGCAGCCGTGGCGTTGAGGGCCAGATAGTCCTCGGTGAACTTGCCGTGCAGCAGCGATAGCGAGCCCTCGAACCTCAGGTGCTGCGTGGCGTGCCAGTCCATTTCCAGTTCGGCGCCGTAGACTTCCGCCTTGGGCGCATTGCTGATGCCCTCGCCGAACAGCACCGCGTCTTCCTCAAGGAACTGCAGGTCCTTGTAGAAGTAGTAGAACGCCGAGGCATTGATCTGCAGCGTATCGCCGAAGAAGCGGTTCTTGGAACCGATCTCGATCGAGTCCAAAGTCTCGGGCTTGTAGGTCGGCTTCACGCCGGTCTCCATGCCGAAGATGGTGTAGGAACTGTTCCCGCTCGCCGCCGCGCTGTTGATGCCGCCCGGCTTGAAGCCGCGCGTGTAGCTGGCGTAGACCATGTTGCTGGGGGTCAGCTGGTAGTCCAGCGCGAACTTGCCGGTCAGGCGTCCGGTGCTGGTGCCGAGGGTCGGCGCAGGCTGGAGATAGGCCCCTGAAGTCTGCCCGCTGGTACCGCCGGACATGCTGTCGCTGACGCCGCTGTACTTGTCGTGGTTGTAGCGGATGCCCGCCGTCACCGTCAGCGCGTTCGTCAGTTCGAGACTGCCTTGCGCATACCCGGCATAGGCCTCGCGGGTGATGGCCGAGAGTTCGGCATAAGTGATCGCTTTGACCAGCGGATCGCTGAACAGCGTGCCCGTGGCCAGCGGCGGGTTAAGCCCGTCGCCCTTGTTGTCGCGATATTCGTTGATGTAGTTCTTGTTCTTCGAGCGCAGGTAGACCCCGCCGACGATCCAGCGGAATGGCCCCTCGTTGTCCGAGGCGATGTTGTATTCCTGCGTCCAAGAAGCGGTGTTCTGCTGCCAGGTGGCGATGTGGTCGTAGTTGTAGAAGCCGCCGCTGGCCAGCAGGAACAGTGCCGGGTTCAGCCCGTCGCCGTCCCATGACAGGTCGCTGTGCAGCTTCTGGTAGCCGGTGATCGAACTGAACGTCGCGCCGCCGAGGTCGAACTTGACCACGCCGTAGTAGAGCTGGGTGCGGATATAGGTCTTGCCCGGGAAATCCTGCGTCAGTTCGCGCGGGTCCGGATTGGGGGCGAGGACGTTTTTCTGCGCGGTCGCGTTCTGGTCGCCCTTGTACTGGATGGTCGAGAGCAGCACCGAGACGCGGTCGGTCGGAGTCCACTTGACGGCCAGCTTGCCGCCCCATTCATCGGCGTCGTCGAGTTCGTAACCGGGCTGGCCGGCGACGTCGGTGGCCTTGGCATAGCCGTCGTGGCGCAGGCGCTGACCGGCGGCGCGGATCGCCAGCGTGTCGGTGATCGGCACGTTGATCGCGGCGTCGGCCTTGAGCATGTTGTAGTTGCCGTAACCCAGGTTCGCCGAGCCGGACAGCGCCGAGGCATCGGGCTGTTTGGACACGACGTTGATGGTGCCGCCGGTCGAGCCCTGCCCGTACATCGTGCCCTGCGGGCCGCGCAGTACTTCCACCTGCGCAACGTCGATGAAGGCGGCGTTCGCGGCGATCGAATTGAAGATGTAGACGCCGTCGACGTGGAACGAGACACCCGGCTGAGTCGAGGGGTTCTCCGGCGTCTCCGAACCGATGCCGCGGATCGAGATCATCCGCTCGCCGCCGCCGCTCTTGGCGACGACGAGGCCCGGCACGCTGCCGTTGAGCCCGGTGACTTCGGTGATGTTCGCCTTGTTCAGCGTATCGTCGGTGACCGCCGTGACCGACAGCGACGCCTTCTGGAGAGTGACGTTGGTGCGCTCCGCCGAGACGACGATCTCGCCGATCGGACCGCCGCCGCCCTCAGCCGCCGCCGCTGCGGTATCGGCGGCCGCGTCCGCCGCTTCGGCCCGTGCCGAAGCCGGACAAGTCGCTGCCAGCAATGCGAGGACGGAGACGCCGGTGGCGCCCATGAAACGAGCAGTCGTGGTCACAATAACCCCCATCTGTGAAGGCGCACCGCATGGGTACGCGCGTTGGCACCGCCTTTCCGCTGCCGAAGATCCCCATTCCCGAAGGGCTGCCGACCGGTATTCCGGTTCGCCCTGCACTCGTCGCTTGCGCTTTTCCCTGAACCTTTTGTCTGACCCTGCCCCCCCGTGAATTGTGGGGTGAGTGGGCCGCCCGTCGAAACTTCGGCGAATCACACGCCGACGCAAGCGACAACTGGCCGCGTGCGCTCGCGATCAAACGGCGGGGCATCATGCGCAAAGAACCGGCCCGCAAGGCGCCTGCGTGACGATGGCCGCAATGCGGATTGCCTCAATTCTCATGAAACCCTGTGCAGTCTGACCCGTTGCCTCTGCCAAGAGCACGGCCAGAGGGGAAGTCAATTGCCGGAATACGTTTCGTGAGCAGCAGGGTACGCCGCCTTTGCGCGGGCTTCGGCACATCATTCCTGGCCTTCGCCCTGACGGCCAATGCCCAGCCCTCCCCCGCCGATCAATTCGGGGACCTTTTCGCCGCGGTGCAGGAAGGCCACGTCTTCGAGGACGGCAAGACGTTCGCCGACGCCGTGCCCGGGCGCGCACCCGACGCGATCATGGCGGAGTACGCGGCGAAGCCGCCGACCTCTCCGACCGACCTACGCTATTTCGTGCTCGACAACTTCACCGTCCCCGGTGTCAACGACAAGCCGCTGCCCCCCTTGCGCGAACACATAAGGACATTGTGGCCGCAGCTTTTGCGCGACGCGGTCACGCCGCCGCCCGCAAGTTCGGCGATCGCGCTTCCGTCGCCTTACGTCGTGCCGGGCGGGCGGTTCCGCGAGATCTACTACTGGGATTCCTACTTCACGATGCTGGGCCTCGTCGCCGATGGCCGCGACGATCTGGTCGAGGGGATGATCGACGACTTCGCCAGCCTGATCGAGCGCTTCGGTCACATCCCCAACGGCACCCGCACTTACTACCTCAGCCGTTCGCAGCCGCCGTTCTTCGCGCTTATGCTGGACCTCTCGAAACAGACCGACGGCACCGTCCGCGCCCGGCGTCTCGCGGCCTTGCGCAAGGAGCATGCCTACTGGATGGCCGGCGAAAGCTGTGCCCGTGCGGCGAAAGCGTGCGAGCGGGTGGTGCGCATGCCCGACGGCAGCGTGCTCAACCGCTACTGGGATGACCGCGATACGCCGCGCGACGAATCCTTCGCAGAGGACCGCGCCACAGCTGCCAAGGCCTCCGCACGGCCTGCCGCCGAAGTCTACCGTGACTTGCGGGCGGGCGCGGAAAGCGGGTGGGACTTCAGTTCGCGCTGGCTCTCCGACCCGCAGGACCTGGCGACCATTCGCACCACGCAGGTGGTGCCCGTCGATCTCAACGCCCTGATGTGGGCGATGGAGAAGCGTATCGAGAAAGGCTGCAAGCAGGCAGGCGATCAGCCCTGCACGCGCGAATTCTTCCAGCGGGCCGCAGCGCGCAAAGGCGCCATCGACAGATACATGTGGCAGAGCCGCCAGCGGCGTTTCGCCGACTGGCTTCTCGACGAGAGCACGCCAGGCAGTGTCCAGTCGTCCGCCACGCTGTTTCCGCTCTTCGTCGGCATGGCGTCCCCCGCGCAGACCACGGCCGTCGCCGCAACCACGCGGCGCACACTTCTGGGCGAAGGCGGCATCCGAACGACGATCCTGCGCACCGGCCAACAGTGGGATGCTCCCAATGGCTGGGCGCCGCTGCAATGGGTCGCCCTGGAGGGGCTGCACCGCGGTGGGCAGGACGCTCTGGCGAAGGACGTCGCCGCGCGCTGGCTCGGCACTGTGAACTGCACATACCTGGAAACGGGCAAGATGCTGGAGAAATACGACGTGGAGGAACGCCGCGCGGGCGGCGGCGGCGAGTATCCGCTGCAGGACGGCTTCGGCTGGACAAATGGTGTCACGGCGGCAATTCTCGAACGCTATCCGGCACTTGTACCCGGCACTACGCTGCGAACTTGCGCCCCGACTTCCGGCAGTGAACAGTAACGCCGGTAGCTGCGCCGTTTCGGGACTCGCTGTTCTTTCGTACAGCTTGCAGATGTTATCGTTTACATCTATATGTGATTCATGCGTGGCCCCGAGGGGCCTTTTTGTAGCCAGGCGGTGATCTCCTCCCTCCGCCACCTGTGCCGGACAAGCGCAGAGCCTTCTCGGGTCGCAACCGCAGACGGTAAAAGAGAAACCCCGGGAGCTTCCGCACTCCCGGGGTTTCCGATTCTCAGGCCCTCAGTATCAGGACATGCCCATCCGGCGGAAATCCGGCAGTGCTCCGTCGCCGCCCGCGAAGTCGTCGAAGGCATGTTCGGTCACCCGGATGATATGCTTTTCGATGAACGGCGCACCTTCCGCCGCGCCGACCTGCGGATGCTTGAGCGCGCATTCCCATTCGAGCACGGCCCAGCCCGCGAAGTCGTACTGCGCCATCTTCGCGAAGATCGCTCCGAAATCGACCTGCCCGTCGCCGAGCGAGCGGAACCGGCCCGGGCGTTCCACCCAGCCTTGATAGCCGCCGTAGACCCCCGCCTTGGGCGAGGGACGGAACTCTGCGTCCTTCACATGGAAGCACTTCACGCGCTCGTGATAAACGTCGAGGAAGCCGACGTAGTCCATTTGCTGCAGGACCATGTGGCTGGGGTCGTAGAGGATATTGGCGCGCGGGTGATTGCCGGTTGCCTCGAGGAAACGCTCGAACGTCACGCCGTCGTGCAGGTCCTCGCCAGGGTGCAGTTCGAAGCCGATGTCGACGCCGCATTCGTCAAAGCGGTCGAGGATCGGCTGCCAGCGGCGGGCGAGTTCGGCGAAAGCCTCGTCCACCAGCGCGGCCGGGCGCTGCGGCCATGCATAGAAGTAGGGCCACGCCAAAGCGCCCGAGAAGCTCGCCTGCGTCGTCAGGCCAAGGCGCTCGCTGGCCTTTGCCGCCAGATGCATCTGGTTCACCGCCCATTCCTGCCGCGCGCCGGGATTGCCGCGCACCGCTTCGGGAGCGAAGGCGTCGAACGCCGCGTCATAGGCCGGATGGACCGCGACCAGCTGGCCCTGGATATGCGTGGACAGTTCGGTCAGCGCCAGACCATGCTGGCCAAGGATGCCCAGCACCTCGTCGCAGTAGTCCTGGCTCTCCGCCGCCTTTTCAAGGTCGAACAGCCGCGCGTCGTTGCTGGGCACCTGCACGCCCTTGTAGCCGAGCGAGGCAGCCCACGCCGCGATCGAATCGAGCGAGTTGAACGGTTCGTCGTTACCGGCGAACTGGGCGAGGAAGATGCCCGGCCCCTTGATGGTCTTCATGTGCTGCGAACCTCTTTATTTCTTGTCAGACCGTTTTCCGCGCCCGAAACGCGCGATCCAACCGCATCGCACTGTCGCGATAGAAGGTGGCGAGCGATTCGAGGAGCCTTTCCGGACAGTCCGCCCGCAAAGCGCTTGCGAATACGACCATAAACGACGTTTCTTTCCCGTTTGCGACGCTGAGTACGGTCGTTTAATGAAAACGATACCACCGGTTAATTACCCGGAATTCCGCCATTCGCGCAAGCCCGGCACAGCCATCGCTTGACAACATGCGAGGATTGGGCCTTTTTAAGAAAAGAAAAGGTTTACATTGGTGGCGTGCGGCGATGGCCGGTGCGCCGTCGCAGGCTGAGGTATCCATCTAAATGCTGTCGTTCGGCGTCGATCTCATCACGTTCTTCCATCCCGGTTTCTGGGGGATGGCGAATGAGCAGGAGGTCGTCACCTTCGGCCGTGAACAGCCCCGCGCCTTCTGGGACCGCATGCTCGACACGCTGGCGCAAAGCGGCGTCACCGGCATCGAACTCACCTTCTCCCCCTTCGACCCCGTAGGCCTGATCGCCGCCTATGGCTCGATCGACGCGGCCAAGGATGAACTGGACCGGCGCAATCTCGCCATCGCCAGCGGCTTCTTCGCCGACGTCGCCATCGAGGGCGGCATGGGCGATGCGCAGACCGAGGCCCGTTGGCTCGACAGCGCCGAGGAATCGGCGAAGGCGCTTGCCGCCTGGGGATCCGACATCATGGTCATGGGCCTGCCCATGCGCACCAGTTGGGACGCCGAGCCGCCTGTCTTCGTCGACATGGAATTCGCCCGCAAGGCGGCGGACTTCTGCAACCGTCTCGGCGCGCTGACGCTGCGGCACGGGGTGCGCCTCGCGCTCCATACCGAGGCCCACTCCACCTTCTGTCAGCCGCGCGACATCGACCTGCTGCTGATGCTGACCGATCCGGTCTACGTCGGCTTCTGCCCCGACAGCGCCCATATCCTGCTTTCGGGCGGCGATCCGGTCACCGTCGTCGCGCGCCACATCGAGCGTGTCGTCACCGCGCACTGGAAGGACGCCAAGAGCGCGATGCCGATCAACATCCCGATCGATCACGGCATCCATCACGCCCACCGCGAATATTTCTGCGCCATCGGCGAAGGCACCGTGGATTTCGACGGCTGGGCCAGGCTCATGCTATCGAAGGCCGACCAGAAGTGGGCCATCCTGGAGATCGACGCCGTGCCGGATCCTCTGACCGAAACCCGCAAGTCGCTTGCTTTCGCAGGGGACGTGCTGGACCGCCTTTCCAACGAGACCGCTGCGTGAACGGCGCGTTGACCTGGCGCGAGAAGCTCAGCTACGCGCTGGGCAATTTCGGCATCAACCTGCCGTTCGGCATGACCAATGCCTACCTGCTCTACTTCTACACCGACGTCTACGGCGTCAGCGCGGGCACGGTCGCCTCGCTGTTCCTGATCGCGCGCTGTGTGGATGCGGTGTTCGACCCGATGATGGGCCTGCTGATCGACCGCACTGAAACCCGCTGGGGCAAGCATCGTCCGTTCCTTCTCTGGCTCGCCGTGCCCTTCGCGGTCTGCGGCGCAATCGTATTCTGGGCGCCGCCGCTGGAGGGCTGGCAGAAGATCGCCTTCATCTTCGCGACCTATACGCTGATGGGCATTCTCTATTCCGCCGTCAGCCTGCCGCTGAATTCCATGCTGCCGACGCTGACCCGCGATCCCAAGCAGCGCAACACCGTCAACGCCCTGCGCGAGTTCATCGGTTCCTCGGCCACGGTCGGCATCGGCTACGCCGCGCTGCCGCTGGTCAAGAGCTTCAGTAATGGGGACGAGGCGCACGGTTTTCTAGTCCTCGCCGCGATCACCGGCGCGATCACGCTGGCCTGCATGCTCAATGCCTTCGCCAACACGCGCGAGCGGGTCGAGGTCGACCATTCCGTCGCCAAACTCACCACCGCGCAGTCGCTGCAGGCGACGAAGGGCAACTGGCCCTGGATCGCGACGATGCTGGTCAACTTCTTCTTCTGGATCGGCTTTACCGGCCACATCCAGTCCTTCGTCTACTTCGCGCAGAGCGTGCTGGGCGAGGCCGAGTTCACCTCCACCCTCATGCTGACGATGCTGGCGGTGCTGGTCGGCACCGGTTTTGCAGGCATCTGCGCCAACGCCATCGGCAAGCGCATGACCGGCGCGATCGGCGCCGCCGTGGCGACGATCTTCACCGCGATCATGCCGCTCTCCAACGACCACACCTGGCTGATCGTGACCAACTGCGTCGCCTATATCGGGCAGGGTCTGATCGGCGGTCTGCTGTTCTCGCTGATGGCCGACGCGGTGGACTACGGCGCGTGGAAATCGGGCTACCGCGCGCAGGGCTTCTTGTTCGCCGCCTCCAGCTTCGGCGTGAAACTGGGCATGAGTGTAGGCGGTGCGGCAGGCGCGTGGTTCCTCAGCCTTGCCGCCTACGACGCCAAGGCGCCCGTCACGCCCGAGGTCGTCACCGCCGTCATGGCCGGGCACGTCTGGCTGCCTGCCGCCAGCTATGTGGCGATGGGCCTCTCGCTCATCCTGTTCCGCTTCCTTCCTGCCTACAAGAACGCTTGAGAGCCCCGAGCATGCGCACTGAGTTCGATTACATCATCGTCGGCGCGGGCAGCGCCGGTTGCGTCCTCGCCGAGCGCCTGAGCGCCGATGGCAAAAGCCAGGTGCTCCTCCTCGAAGCGGGCGGCCGCAACGAGGAACTGATGGTCCGCATGCCGCGCGGCATGATCAAGATCTGGACCAAGCCCAAGTGGTACTGGCCCTTCCCCGCCGAGCAGCAGGGGACACGCCCCGCCGGCGAAACCTGGTTCTACGGCAAGGGCCTCGGCGGTTCGAGCGCGGTCAACGGCACGTGGTACTTTCGCGGCCAGCCCCGCGACTACGACGCATGGGAAGCGCAGGGCAATCCCGGCTGGAACTGGGCCGAGATCGAGCGCTGCTACGAGGAACTCGAAGACTACCACGGCAAAAGCTACGGTCGCCGTGGCAAGCGTGGCCCGCTCGAAGTCACCGAAGTGCCGGAGGGCGACCCGGTCCTGACCGGCGCGATCCTGCAGGCGGCGCGCGAGGCGGGCATTCCCGTCCTAGACGACGTCAACGCGCCGGGCACCGAAGTCGCCGGTCGCACGCAGCAGACCGTGGACCCGCGCGGTAATCGCGTCACCGCCTATACCGCCTTCCTCAAGGCCGCGGCCAAGCGCCCGAACCTAACCATCCTGACCGGCGCGCTGGTGCGCCGCGTTACGTTCGCGGGCAAGCAGGCCACCGGCGTCCTCGCCGAAATCGAGGGTAAGGATGTTGCCTTCACCGCAGGCCGCACCATCCTCACCGCAGGCGTGCTACAGAGCCCCAAGCTGCTCCAGCTTTCCGGCATCGGCCCCGCCGACGTTCTCGCCCGCCACGGCATCGATGTGGTGCATGAGAACCCGCACGTCGGCCGCAACATGAACGAGCACATGATGGTCGCCTTGTCGTGGCGGCTGAACAAGGCGCGCGGCCTCAACCACGAGTTCCGCGGCTGGCGCGCCTACTGGCATGGCCTGCGCTACATCCTCACCGGCAAGGGTCTGATGGCCTCGCTGCTGCCGGAAGTCTCGGTCATGGCCTCGCTGGAGGCGGACAAGGACTGGCCCGACCTGCAACTCGGCATCTCGCCCTATTCCATGGCGTCGTCCGAGGACGACAAGCCCGAGGCCGGGCGCGGCCAGACCGAGGCGGTCCCCGGGATCACCGCCACCGCCTTCTGCCTGCGCCCCAATAGCCACGGCTACGTCGAACTGGCGAGCACCGACCCGGCCGCGCCGCCGCGTCTGGTCCCCGAGTGGTTCACCGCACCCGAGGATCGCGCCACGATCCTGCGCGCGATCCGCAAGGTGCGCGAGATCATGGCCCAGCCCGCCCTCGCCCCCTACATCGGCGCCGAGACCGTGCCCGGCCCCTCCGTCCAGACCGACGAGGAGATCCAGCAGGCCGCGAACTGGATGGTTTCGACCGGCCTCCACGGCACCGGCACTTGCCGCATGGGCTCGGCCGAAGAGGGTGTCGTCGATGCGGGCCTGCGGGTGCACGGCGTCTCGGGCCTTTACGTGGCCGACTGCTCGGCGATGCCGACCGGCATCTCGGGCAACACCAACGGCCCGGCGATGGCCTTCGCGTGGCGCGCGGCGGAGGTGATTGCGAAGGCGTGACGAAAGTTGCGCATCGCGCAACTTCGCTTGCTCCGCCCCTCGCGGCTATGTAACGTTTACATCCAATGGCGAACATCAAGGACATCGCCCGCGTCGCGGGAGTATCGGTAGCGACAGTGTCGCGCGCGCTCAGCACGCCCTCGCTGGTACGCCCGGCCACGATCGAGCGGATCGAGGCGGCCATCGCCGACCTCAACTACGAGCCGAACCACCTGGCCGCGGGCCTACGCCGCCAGCGCAGCGACAACGTGATCGTCGCGGTGCCCAGCATCTACAACCCGTTCACCTCAGCCTTCGTCGAGGGGATCGAGAACGTCGCGCGCGCCAACAAGATGCGCGTGCTGCTCGGCATTACCGAGGGTGACGTCGATGCGCTCAACAAGTTCACCTCGATGATCGCGGGCAAGCAGGCCGACGGGCTCATCCTGCTGGAAAAGAACCTCCCCGACATCGTCCTCAATCCCCCGGCCAAGAGCAAGCTGCCGCCGATGGTCGCGGCTTGCGAGTATCCGCCCGACCTAAACCTGCCGCGCGTGCGCACCGACAACCATGAGGCCAGCGCCCTCATCGTCGGCCATCTGGCGGAACTGGGGCACCAGCGCATTGCCGCGATCACCGGGCCGCTCGACCAGTTCATGTCGATGGACCGTCTTTCCGGCTACAAGCTGGGCCTTTTGCGCGCGCGGATCGAGTTCGACGAAGCGCTGGTGGCGCGCGGCGATTTCTCGCTCCAGTCGGGCTACGATGCGATGGTGCGCCTGCTCGACAGCGGCGCGGAGTTCACCGCCGTCGCCTGCGCCAACGACGAGATGGCCATGGGCGCGATGAGCGCGCTGCATCAGCGCGGCATTTCCGTGCCGGACGAGATGTCGGTGGCGGGTTTCGACGACTTGCGTTTCGGCGCCTTCGCCATCCCGCCGCTGACCACGGTGCACATCCCCACGGTGGAGATCGGCGAGGCGGCGATGCGGCTGATGCTGGATTCGCTCCTGCAGCAGGACCACGAGGGACCGGCGCGCGAAGTGGTGCTTCCACATCGCCTGATCGTGCGTCAGTCGACGGCCGCGCCAAGAAAAAAACGCAAGAAAGCCTGAATCCTCCCCCCTCCCCGTGCCGGGGAGGATGCGCGCGCGTCGTCCCTCCAACCCGTCATCCCAGCGAAGGCTGGGACCGCTGGCCTGTTACGGCCAACTATCGTCAGCACGCCTAGCCGAGGGTTGGGTTTTACGCGGCCAGCGGTCCCAGCTTTC
>NZ_BAAILP010000240.1:0-30087 GCF_054589055.1 Novosphingobium sp. 11B
CCGGTGCATATGGTCCAGCGTCCGGCGCTGTGCATCATCGCGCAGGGCAGCAAGCGCGTGCTGCTGGGCGATGCGGTGATCGACTATGGCCCTGCCAGCTATCTCGTCGCCTCACTCGATCTACCCATCACAGGCGCTGTGACGCAGGCGAGCGCGGACGCGCCTTATCTCTGCTTCTGCCTCTATCTCGACCCCGCCCTGTTGTCGGAGATCGCGTTAACCCTGCCGCCTCTGCCGGCAGGCACGGAGGAGAGGGGCGGGATGACGCTGCACCCGATGACACCTGAACTGATTGACGCGGCGACGCGGTTGACGGCGCTGCTCGGCGATCCGGCGAACGCGCCGCTGCTCGCGCCGCTCATCGAGCGGGAATTGCTGGTGCGGCTGATGACCGGGCCGGGCGCGGGCATCCTGCGCGCGATAGCTAGCGGCGAAAGCCGCACCAGCCAGCTGGCCAAAGCGATCGCCTGGCTCAAGGCCCATTTCCGCGAACCATTCAGCGGACCACACCTTGCCGCCCTTGCCGGCATGAGCCTGTCGAGCTTCCATGATCATTTTCGCCGGGCCACCGCCATGACTCCGCTGCAATATCAAAAACAGTTGCGGTTGCAGGAAGCGCGGGCGCTGATGTTGGCCGACCGCCTTGATGCGGCAGAGGCGGGCTTCCGCGTTGGCTATGACAGCCCCTCCCAGTTCAGCCGCGAATATCGTCGCCTCTTCGGCGCCCCACCTGTCCGCGACGTGGGACGGTTAAGGGCAACGCCGCAGATGGCTATGGCGATTTGAAGGCGAGGCGTAGTGCGATCCGATGCGGGGCGACGATACTTGCCCAGCTGTGATCCGCTTCGTTACAGGGGCAATGACGCGCTTGGAGAGCGCCAAAGACTGGATCGACAGCACTCGCTGCTCGTCGTCGCCTGCAACATAGGGTTCGCTCTCCGATATGCGCCCCCTCGGGCGAACGTAACGGACCACTTCACCGTGAGATGCCCATCGCTCAAGGTAAAACTGCGGGAGGTAGTGGTGGTTGCGAGGGATGCTCATGGAAGCCCGGTCGTAAAATACTCTGACCTGAAAGAAGCAATTCTGTCGCCCACATTCCCAGCGCAGAGCGCCGTCGGGTCAGTTTCATCAACGGCAAACGGCTCAAACATCCCCTGGGATAGGCCGCCCAAGATATGAGGTCTCACCCCGCCTGCGAGCCTCCCAAGCGTTCGTGCGCTCGCGAGCATAAGCCTTCTGCACCCGGACCTTGCTGATGCCGTACCTGGCCGCCAATTCGCCGAACGTCGCGCCATCGACCACAGCGACATAGATCGCAGCGTTCCGTTCGTGCTCAGGGCTCAAGTTTCCGGCGGTCATCAACGTTCTCCAATGGATGGGGCGAATCGAACCCGAGCCCGACTCGGCGATCTAATCGACGCCGCTCCTCAATGAGACTCCGCTCTTGTCGCCCAGCTATCGCTAATCCCCCGCCGCCGAAGCGATGGAGCGTCACTTCTACGAAATCGTCTCGACCGCACCGTTGCCGGTCAGATGTCGGGGACCGATGCGGGAGCCGGGCTGGGGTCGGCTCCCTGCAAGATTCAGGCTACGTCCGGCTCGGGATTGGCAGGCGCCGGAGTGGGGCCGGCGCCAGGCGCGGCAACGGCGAGGGCGTGCGCCGCTTCCGTTACGCCGCTGGCGGCCAACATACCGTTCAGCGAACCGCTGTTCATGCCCAGCTCGGTCATGAGGCTGTCGATCAGCGGGCCGCCCACGCGATAGCGCATGGCGGCGGAGACGGCCGCGTCGGCAAGGTTCTCGTTCGCGGCAGGGCCACCACGCTCCCCGGTGGCGGCATCGCCGTGCAGGCCCCGGGCATCGAGGATGCTGATCCTGTCGATGTTTTCCATCGGCTTGCTAGCCGCCGCGATGATCGCGGGCAGGGCTTCCAGCACGGCCTTGCGGACGAGCAGCGCGGTTTGCGCTTCGTTGAGCAGGTTGGTCGCCTCGTTGATCGCAGCCTGGCCGGCGGCATCGACGGCGAAGGCGGCTTCGCGGCCCTGAGCACGGACCTTCTCGGCATCGGCCTCGGCGGTAGCTTCGGTGCGCAGAGCGCTGGCGCGGGCTTCGGCGGCTTCCTTTTCGGCCGTGGCGGCGACGGTGATGCCCACCGCCTCTTCCTGCGCGCGCTGGGTGGCGGCGATGACCGCCACGTTCTTATTACGGTTGGCGATTTCGGTGGCCTTGGCCGTCGCCACGCTTTCCTCGGCCCGGACGGCGAGCGCGCGCGCCTCGTTGGCGGCGGCAGTCGCGGTCGATTCCTCCTCGGACTTCTGCGCGGTCTGCACCGCAGTAGTGATGCGGGCGATCTCGATGGTACGGTCCCGCTCGATGGTAGCGGTCTGGATCGCGCCGTCGCGCGCGATCGTGGCGGTCTGGATGATCTTGTCCGCCTCGGTCTGGGCCACTGTCTGCGCCTGGCTGGCGGTAATCCGCGCGATCTCGGCAAGGCGCGTCTGCTCGGCTTCGGCGGTGGCAATCGCGGTCGCCTGCTCGGCACGGCGGGCGGAAAGCGTCTGCTCCTGCGTCAGCCGCGCCTGCTCGGCCGCCTGGGCGATCTCCAGCGATTGGTTGTTCGCCTCCAGGTTGCGCTGCTCGATCTCGACACGGTTGGTGGCGACGATGTCGTTGCGGATCTTCTTGCGTTCCTCGATCGTGCGGGTGAGCACGGTCAGGCCCTCAGCATCGAAGGCATTGTTTTCGTTGAAGTGTTCGAACGCAGTCTGGTCGAAATGCGTGATGCTGACCGATTCGAGCTGGAAGCCGTTCATGTCCAGGTCGGTCATCAGCGCTTCCTGCACCTTCTGGATGAAGTCGGCGCGGTTGGCGTGCAGGTGCTCCATGGTCATCGTAGCGGCGACCGAGCGGAGAGCGGAGACCAGCTTTCCATCGAGCAGCGACTTCACCGCATCGGGGCTGTTCACCGAATCGCCCAGCGTCTGCGCGGCGGCGGCTATCGACTGGGCATCGGGCTTCACCTTGATGTGGAACAGGCCGATCACATCGACGCGCAGCTTGTCGAGTGTGATGAGCGCGTCCTTGTTGAGACGCGAGACTTCCAGCTTCACCGTGGTCAGGCGCACCTGCATCAGTTCGTGCAGCACCGGGATCACCATGATGCCGCCGTTCAGCACCACCTTTTCCCCGCCGAAACCGGTGCGGATCAGCGCCACGTCCTTGGTCGCGCGGCGATAGAGGCGTGTCAGGATGATGCCGATCACGATAAGCGCCAGCAGCACGATGCCAGCATAGATCAGGACGTTCAGTAGCGAATCAGGCACGTTAGACCCTTCCCCAGTTTGCTGCGCGACCGCCGTGCATCAGGGCAGTCGCAAGGACGCAGGCCGATCGGGCACTGCGAAGAAAACTTGTCCCTCGCGCCGGACCAGCAGCACGGTCTCGCCCGAGGGGATGGCATCAGCATCATCGTGCGGTTTCACCATCACGAAGTGGGCTTGGCCGTGGCGGTCCACCACCTTGGCGCGAGCCGGGGCGCCGCGACGGGCGGTGCCTTCGAGGATGGTGCCGCGCTGCCGCAGCAGATCGTCGGTGGAGATCACCGTCGTCTCGAAACCCGGCAGGATGCGCGCCAGGCCGTTGGCGGCGAAGGTGTTGAGCGTGGCGCCAGCAACCAGAGCGCCACTCGAGGCCCCCAGCCAGGGCAGCGGGGCGCCGCCGATCGCGGTCATGCCCTGTTGCAGCGCGATGCCGACCAGCGTGAAGCAGCCGAGCAGCGAGGTGAGCCAGATCAGGATCGGCAACTCGCCGCCCAGGCCCAGCCAGCTGAGCATCCCGCCATCGCCGTCCCCGCTGAAATCGCCGTCGAGATCGAACTGGCCAAGGCCCAGCCCGATGGCTTCGATCAGACCGATACCGATCATCAGCACGAAGGAGAACGCGAAAGGGAGGTAGGCTGGCGTCAGCATCTGCGAGAACATCATGCGCAGGCTATCATGAGGAAATGCGCCTGTCATGTTGAACAGGCAGGAAAAAGTGCGATCATCGCGAGGTGATGACAGCCTATTTCCATGTCACGCCGATGAAATTTTTGCGCAGAACATGGTTTCCTGCGCGTTGAGCCTATTTCTTGCCAAACTGGTACGCGAAGACTTGATGCTCGGCCGTTTAACGGTCCGCCCCGCTTGGGGACGGCGTGCGGCGGTTGTGCCAGCGCTGGGCGGATGTTCGAAGCCGTAGTAGAGCGCTACCGATGCCAGCAGCACTAGCGCGAGGAAGGCGCTCGGTGCGGCGATCATGCTTTCGGCATTGGCCCCTAGAGTAGCGATGGATGCGCTGGTTGTCTGCCGTCCGCACATTTGGCCTTGCAAGCTTTTAACTGGCCCGGGATTCTTACGAGCGCATGGTCTTCGTCACCATCAGGAGGAGAGGCCAGATGAAGAACCAGTCGTTCCGGGAAATTACCGAAGACGACATCGCCGCAGCGCTTGACGGAGCCTCTTTCGAAGGCTGGCCTGCTGATGAAAGCGAACTGCTCGAATTGGTCAACATCGTCATGGACAGCGCGCAGGCGGCAGAGCTAGGCCAGTTGATCGGCGCCGCCCGTGAGCCTTATCGCTTCCTCGCACGGGTCAGGTAGGCGCGGCGATCCCCTGCAAGTCGCCACGCCGTGCGCGCTAATGGCCGATCTCATCCGAATGACTACGCACTTGTGCACATTGTGAGCCCGTTTGCGGCGAACGGAGCCAGAGCACTCGATTGCGGGCCTGCTTAGGGCTTGTGGCGGTGGAAGCCCTTGCCGGGGTGCGATTGCATATGGTTCAATATCCCCGCGTCCGTTGCGGGGCCGAGGCAAGGTAAAAGGTAAAGCGACATGACGGGTGACTTGCCGAAGTTTCAGAAGCACTGACTGAGCCGCTCAGCCGACGATGATCGCCTATGAGAAGCGGTTCTGGGTGTTGGCGGCGATGCTCGCGGCCTTGGCTGGCTTCGTTGACGCAATCGGGTTCATCAGCCTCGGCGGCTTTTTCGTATCCTTCATGAGCGGCAATTCCACTCGCGTCGCGGTCGGGCTGGTTCGGGATATACCGGCAGCATTCATTGCCGGATCTTTGGTCTTGTCGTTCGTCTTCGGCGTGATCGCAGGAACGTGCGTCGCTTCCCGCGCCACCCGGCACCGAAAACCCGCAGTGCTGGCGCTCGTGACAGTGCTTCTCACCGCCGCCGCATCGTTGAGCGAAGTGACTTCCCACCTGCCGGTCGCGATGCTTCTCGCGGCGGCTATGGGCGCGGAGAATGCCGTCTTCCAGCGCAACGGCGAAGTTTCGATCGGGGTGACCTACATGACCGGTGCCTTGGTCAAGCTGGGGCAGCATATCGCTGCGGCTCTCATGGGCGGCCCGAAGTGGAATTGGACACCTCACCTGATCTTGTGGGCATCCTTGGTTTGCGGGGCTTGCTTGGGCGCCTCCACCTTCATCCGGGCCGGTAACGTCGCGATCTGGATGGCCGTGGTCGCAGCCGCATCAATGACCGCATATGCTGCTATGGCAGGCCCATCGAAGCGCGCACCATAGGGTTGCCGGGCAGGTGCGCGCGATTATCCCGGAATCCTCAATAGGCATCCTCGGGGACCTTAAGGCATTCCGCTACCCGCTCGACGATGGGGGCGTACTTGGCTGCGAGGCTTTTAGGATACCGGAACCGGAGCGCTATCAACCGATCGCCCACTCGGACGGCCTTCGTATAGAGGGCCTGGTCAACCCGCGTCCCGGAAACGACAAACCAGTTCTCACCCCGTGCAATCAGGGCGACATGGGTCAGCCTTTCCTGCTCGATCCGTAACGGTTCGGCCAACGTTTCGCGGGTGTAGTCGATGCTCCCGGCGATCAACTGTGCGCTGTCTCTCGATTCCAATGCGATCGCGTGACCCGTGTCCGATACCCTACGCTGCTGGAACACGTCGGCCGGATAGCAGATCGAGAAGGGGAAAGGTTCGCTCTGCCAGACCGCCCATTCGGCAGCTTTGGCTACGGCCGGGAGCGGGGCTGCGGCCAAAGCCAGAAAGAGGGGCGACAGCGCTTGAAATATGCTCTTCACGGATCGATCTCCAGTGCCGGACATAGCGTTTGAGCAGGCGCGCCGGTGCCGACGGCTGCTCCGGCGGTGTTTACTACGGCCTCGGTTACCAAGTTAGACCGTAGCATCGCTGCCCTCGCGGTCTACCGCTGCGGGGGGTTAGTGTCCGCTTGTGATTCGAACGAGGCTCTCCCGCCCAGCCTTCTCCTTTAAACATGCGTCAAGTCTCACTTGACGCGTGAAGTTACTTCAACCATATCGTAAAGCGTGGAGATCGAGAGCATCACCGATAAGGCGCTGCGCCGTTTTGTGGAAACGGGCTCGACTAAAGGCCTTGTGGGAGACGCCAATCGGCTTCGCAAGATGATTGCGTTCATCGACGCGGCCGGATCTCTGGATGAGCTTTCGATACCGCCGAACTATGGCCTGCACAGGCTGACGGGGGATCGCGACGGAACCTGGTCGATGACCGTGACGAAGAACTGGCGCCTGACCTTCCAGATCAACGGGGAGGGGGCACTGACCGATATGGATTTGGAGGACTATCATGGCGATTAAGCTGCATCCGTCGATCCACGTCCATGCCGGGGAGTGGCTCAAGTCCGAGATCGTGGAGCCTTACGGCCTGACGGTTAAGGCTCTGGCCGAACATTTCGGCGTCTCGCGTCAAGCATTGAGCACGTTGTTCAACGGGCATTCCGCTCTGACGGCAGAGATGGCTATCCGTTTCGAGAAGGCGTTTGGGGTGAAGGCCGATACCCTGATGCGCATGCAGACTGCTTTCGATCTGGCGCAAGCTCGTGCGCACGAGGGTGACATCGCAGTCGGCAAGCTGGAACTGACTCGCGCGGCTTGAGAGGCCGATACAGCCTGCGTTCCGGCATCTAAGGTATATGGAGCGCTGGCCTAATGCTGAGCCCACATGCAAGGTCGTTCGCATCCGTCCCGGTTTCGGCAGCGCTCACGCATGAATCCAGTAGACAGAAGCATGAAAGCGCCGAATAGCCGGGCAGGAGGGAGATTAAGCGACGGCGTCTACCTCGGCGCCGAACGTTTTATTTCCCTGTCTTTATGCGCCGAAGTGAAGTAGATGCCTGCCATCAAGAGAAGGCGTAGCCCGTGTCTTCCCAGGTACAGCGTTTAACGCGCCCGCCCTTGGGGTGAAGCAGACCTCAACGGGCACCAATCACATCAGCGCAACTTGATCTATGTTGTGCACACCCTCGCGTTTCGGTGCGATCTTCTGTCGTCCTCCCGAGGGACTAGGCATCGTCGATCTCCAGAAGCACGACGATGACGTGGGCGCGATGCTCGGTTCCATCGCGCCCATAATCCCTCGGATGTGACGAGGATCGGGGGTGAGCATGCCGCGTTACACCATATTGTCCGTACACCCGGCACGCGATCATTTGGAGATCGACACGAATGACGTGATTGTCGCGTTGAGCGCTGTTCAGGCCGGCTGGGTCGGCGTCGTCGATATTCTTGAGGACGGTTGCTACATGTTCTCGTGCGATATGACACTGGATCCCGATTGGAAAATCTTCCGGCGGCGTTGGGTGTGAGGTCAGATCAGCCACCTGATTTGCAACTTCATCGGCCTCACCAGCATCTCGGGGACAACCCTTGACGCCGATAAACGATGCCTTCTTGTGGGGCCGAAAAGCGGCACGCGATGGCCTGTCATCGGCCTGCAATCCTTACCGGGGCACTGCCGCACGCGCAGAGTGGGCACGAGGTCATGCTACGGAACGCCATCACGAATGGTGGCTGCGTATGCAGGGGTGGCCCGGCCCACACCGAAGGCCCACTGGCGCAGGATGACCCGATTTACGATGAACCGTTTTTTTCTAGCGATGGATCGAAAATGGGGATGATGCGTTTCTCATGTGAAACCTATCGAGGTAACCATGAACGCATTCAGCAACATCCATGCCTTTCCGGACACTGCTGGGTATAGCCGCTCGCTCTGTGCGGAGATTGAAGCTCTCCATTCCTTGGTGCATGCGGCTTGCCCGCCATCAGCTGTGGTCAGCGTCTGCTTTGATGGGCACTTCAACCTGTTCGTGGATGTTCGATCCCTCGAAGAAGCTGCCACGGTAGAGGCAATCCTGCCTGATCTGGCTGGCGGCGCCTTCCGTGACCTTCGCAGATCCGGAACCCCGCACCAGCCTTTTCGCCACCGGGTGACTGCGACCATCGTAGGCTAACTACTCGCCGCCAAGGATTCTCGGAACTTGTTCGACGATTCCCCAGTTCCTTCGGCAAAATATAAAAGCATGCGATCCTGGGCCCGGCCGCGCTTCCACCATCGATTGCCGGTTGGGCCAACCTCTTCCAGACATCCTTGTAAATAATACGGGGCTGGCATTGCCTGGCCTGTGCAACAACCCACCGTTTTACGGGCGCGACACGGTCTGCATCAGACGTCGCGACTGGCTATCTGCCTCTCCATAAAGGCCAGAATGCTGGCAACCGTGATCCGGGTCGAACGGCCGATCTTGAACACTTCAAGTTCGCGAGCCGCAATCAGCTCATACCCCTTTGTACGGCCGATGCTGAGCATGGCGAAGGCTTCCTTAGGTGGCAGTGCGATTGGTTGCATGAATGCCTTGGATCAATGGGAAGAACGACCGCTCCACAGCCGACGAGAATCGGCTGCAAGCAGAGGTAGCAGTTGAGCTATCGGGGAGCTATTATGGGAACAGGCGCATAATCGCCAAATTTTCCCTTATTTATCAATATTTCTTGGCGGACAGGGTGGGATTCGAACCCACGGTGAGCTTGCACCCACGGCGGTTTTCAAGACCGCTGCCTTAAACCACTCGGCCACCTGTCCGCTCAATTGCTGCGCATAGCCCAAAGTGGCGCGGGCGCAAGGGGTTGATGCTCGGTGAAGGGCATCGGGCTTGCGGCGACTGTCCACGACGAGAGGCGGCAGGCCATTTGCAACCGGTTCGCTTTGTGCGAAGTTTCCTCGCGATGACCCCTGTAATAACCCTTGCGGCATTCATGCGATCGCTGCGTCTTCCCGTCTTCGCCGTCGTGCTTGCGCTTCCCGCCGCGCAGGCCTGCGCGCAACCGGAGTCCTTTCCCGATTACTTGCGCACGGTCGCCTCGCATGCCCGATCCCAAGGTGTGAGCGAAGCCGCCATCACCAGCGTGCTGACCGGCCTCACGCCCAACGAGAGGGTCATCGCGCTCGATACCTCGCAGCCCGGCAGTCGCGGGGCGCCGCCGCCACTGGCGCCTTATATCGCGCAGCACGTGGGCAGTTCGATCGTGGCGCGCGGCAAGTCGCGCTATACTTCACTTGCCTCGATCCTGCCGCAGATCGAGCGGCGATATGGCGTACCCGCGCCGATTCTCTTCGCGATCTGGGGGCATGAGACCAATTTCGGCAGCTACACAGGCGACTTCGACCTCGCACGCTCGCTGGCGACGCTGGCCTGGGAAGGGCGCCGCCGCGAGCTGTTCGAGAGCGAGCTTATCGCCCTGATGAAGATGGTCGACCGGGGCGTGCCGCGGTCGCAGCTCAAGGGCAGCTGGGCAGGGGCCTTCGGGTATCCCCAGTTCCTGCCGAGCGTCTACTTGCGCCTCGCCGTCGATGGCGACGGGGACGGGCGGGCGGATATCTTCTCCAGTTCGGCCGACACGCTGGCCTCGATCGCGAACTATTTCCGCGACGCGGGTTGGCGCACCGGTGAGCCCTGGGGCGTGCGGGCCAGCCTGCCGTCCGGGTTCAACGTAAACGCCTATGCGACGAAGCTGTCGTCGCCGTCATGCGCCGCAGTTCATGCACGCCATTCGCAGTGGAAGCCGGTTTCGCAATGGCGCGCCCTTGGCGTGGCGCCGCAGGGCGCGATCGGCGGCGATGTCCTCGCCTCGCTGTTCCAGCCCGACGGTCCGGGCACTCCGGCTTATCTGTTAACCGGTAATTATCGGGTGATCCTCCAGTACAACTGCTCGAACTACTACGCCATGTCCGTGGGGTTGCTTGCAGATGAGATTGCCCGTTAACCATGCCCTGCCGCTTGCGGCGCTGATCCTGCTCGGTTCGGGAGGGGCCTTGGCCGCTTCCCGCACTCCGCAGGTCGCTGCTCCTGCTACGGGGCCTGCCGCCGATTATCCGGTCGTCGTCGGCGAACCTTTCACCATCGGCAGCACCGTCTGGACGCCGACCGACCAGCTCAACTACGACGCGGTCGGCGGTGTCATCACCGGCGAAGGCACCGGCGTGACTGCCGCGCACAAGACTTTGCCATTGCCCAGCTATGCGGAGGTGACAGCGCTCGACACCGGCCGCACCATCCTCGTACGGATCGAGAGGCGCGGCCCGATGGTAAACGATGCACTCATCGAACTGTCGGCCGATGCTTCGGCGCAGATCGGTCTCGCTCCCGGCTCCAGGGCGCAAGTGCGGGTACGCCGCGTCAATCCGCCGGAGCAGGAGCGCGCGCTCCTTCGGGCCGGCGGCCGGGCGCCGGAGCGCATGGAAACGCCCGAAGGACTGCTCAAGGTCCTGCGCCGCAAACTGGCGGATCAGTCGCCGCTGGTCCCGCCGCCTTCCACGCCGCCGGCAATGCCTGCGGGAGAACCGCCTGCGATGGTCAAGGCTCCGGCCGCGAAGCCGGTGGCAGCACCGAAGGTGGCCAGGCCCGCATCCGTCGCCCCGACCGTACCGCCCGCCGCCCGCCCGTCGCAAACGGTGCCCCCTTCGCCGCCCAAGGCCCCCGCTCCGAAGCCCGCCGCTCCGGCGGCGAAGCCCAAACCGGAAGCGGCCAAGCCTGCCGAGAAGGGCTCGACTTACGTACAGGTAGCCGCGTTTTCCTCCGAATCCTCGGCTCGCAAGGTCGCCGCGCAACTCGGTGGCAGCGTGTCCCCGGCAGGCAAGTTCTGGCGCGTGCGGCTCGGTCCTTACGCGAACCGTGCAAAAGCCGCGCCGGCGCTGGAGAAGGCGAAAGGCGCGGGCTATAGGGATGCCCGAATCCTCGGCGCGGACTGAACCTGAAACGTCTCCCGCGCGCAGCCAGACGCCGACAGGCGCGCGGGAGAAGTCGGGTCTTGAAGTCGTTTTCCAATATCGTGAAGCTGGCCCTGGCCGTAACCATACCGGCGAGTGCCTCGGCCGCCTCCATCCCGGCCCCGCCGCCGCAGGTTGCGCCGATCCCGGTAAGTCTGCTGGTCGATCTCGGCTCCGGCCAGGTGTTGGCGCAGAAACATCCCGATACGCCCTTCCTGCCCGCCTCGGTGACCAAGGTGATGACCGCTTACGTGGCCTTCGAAGAAATCGGCGCGGGCCGTCTCCGCATGGACCGCCAGTTCCAGGAGCGACCCGAGACCGAGAAGGAATGGTTCGCCAAGGGCACCAACATGTACATCACGACCAAGGACAGGCCGACCACGCGCGACCTGCTCCATGGCATCATGACCGCTTCGGCGAACGATGCCGCCGTCGTGCTGGGCGAGGGCTATGCGGGCAGCGTGCAGGGCTGGGCGGCGAAGATGAACGACGCCGCGCGGCGCCTCGGCATGACGCGCAGTCACTACAACACTCCCAACGGCTGGATGGACGAGGGCAACACCTACGTCACCGCCAGCGATCTGGTGCGCCTCGCCGATGCGATGATCACTCGCTATCCTGATCTTTACCGCGAGTTTTCCGGTCACAAGCACTGGATCTGGCGTGACGTCCACATGCGCAGCCACGACCCGACGGTGGGCGTCGTGCCCGGCGCGGACGGCATCAAGACCGGATATACCCGCGAGGCTGGCTACAACTTCCTCGGCACGGCCGAGCGTGGGGGGCGCCGCCTCGTCATGGTGCTGGCTGGATCGCCGCTGCCCAAGGTGCGCGACGATGCGGCAAAGGCGCTGCTCGAATGGGGCTTTGCCGCGTGGGACACCCGCCACCTCTTCGACCAGGGCCAGACGATCGCGCAGGCCAAGGTTCAAGACGGCGACGCCCGCTCGCTGCCGCTCGTCGCCAACCGCGAGGTTCACGCCACCATCCCGCGCGGCACTCAGCCGGGCATCACGCTTGCCGTCCACTACAGCGGACCGATCAAGGCGCCGATCCGCAAGGGCGAGCAGGTCGGCGAACTGGAGATCCGCGTCGCCGGGCTCGCACCGGGCCGCGTGCCGCTCTACGCGGGGCGTGACGTGGGGACTGCCGGATGGCTGGACAGGCTGCTGAACGGGCTTATCAACCTGTTCACATGATGCAGGGTCGATTCATCGCGCTCGAGGGGGGGGAAGGGGCGGGCAAGTCCACCCAGGCCCGACTACTGGCCGAAGCCCTGCGTGGGCTTGGCCTGAAGGTGGTCACCACCCGCGAGCCGGGCGGCACTCCGGGGGCAGAGGCGATCCGTGCCCTGCTCCTCGATGGCGTCGAGGGGGACGGCGGCGAAAGCTGGAACCCGCGCGCCGAGGCGCTTTTGTTCGCCGCCGCACGATCCGACCATGTCCACCGCCTGATCCGCCCGGCGCTTGCGCGCGGGGCATGGGTGATCTGCGACCGCTATCTCGATTCGAGCCGCGCTTATCAGGGCGGCGGCGGTGGTCTGTCCGACGCCGAAATCGCCTCCCTCCACGCCATCGGCAGCGAGGGACTGCTGCCCGACCTGACGCTGCTGGTGGAAGTCACGCCTGCGGTGGCCGTGCACAGGCTTGCCCTGCGCGACACCGATGGCAGCGACCGCATCGGCGGGCGGGACGCCTCCTATCACGCCCGCGTTGCCAGCGCGTTTTCGGCCTTCGCCGAGGCGGAGCCCGCCCGCTTCGCCCGGATCGACGGCGACGGCGATGCGCAGGCCACGCATGGCCTCGTCATGACGGCGCTGGCGCCGTTGCTGCCATGACCATGGACAAACCCTTCATCGGTCAGGACGCCGCGTGGCAGGAATGGCTGGCCGCCATCGCATCCGAGCGCATGCACCATGCCTGGCTACTGAGCGGCGGCAAGGGCTTGGGCAAGCGCGCTTTCGCGCGCGCGGCGGCCGCCGAGCTGGTCCGCCAGCCGGGCCACCCGATGCCTGACGTGGAAACGCATCCCGACATCCATATCCTCGACCACCTTCCCGCCAATGACGACGAGGCGAAGAAGAAGGCCGAGGGCAAGCCTTACCAGACCAAGCGCAACATCACCGTCGATCAGGTGCGCGGCATGATCCGCCGCCTCGCGACCAAGCCCACGCTTGGCGATCGCCGCGCCATCGTGATCGACCCGGCCGACGACATGGAGAAGGGCGCCGTCAACGCGCTTCTCAAAGCGTTGGAAGAGCCGCCCGCCGGTACGTATTTCCTTCTCGTCACGCATCAGCCCGGCCGCCTGCTGCCCACCATCCGTTCGCGCTGCCGCGTCCTGCGCTTCGCCGCACTCGGGCCGGAACAACTCGACTCTGCCATCCGCCGCGATGCGCCCCAGGCCGATGCCGCCGCGCGCGCGGCCGCGATCGCTGCCGCGCAAGGGTCGCCCGGCGTGGCGCTCGATATCGTCGAGCACGATCTCGGCGGCATTCACGCGCTGATGATGCGCATCCTGCAGCGCGGCGACCCGGACTTCGCCTTACGCGGTGCACTGGCCGACGAGATGGGCGGCAGACCGGCACGCGACCGTCAGTTGGCAGCGCTTGAGCTTGCCCGCGCCGTCCTCGTCCAGCAGCTTCGCGACGCCCCGCGTCCACGCCAGCTCGGAATTATCGAAGCCTATGGCGCCTTGACGACGCTGGCGACGCAGGCTCCGACCTACAATTTCGATGCCGGGCTCCTCATAATGGAAATTGGCGGGTTGCTGGCCTCGGCCGCGATGCCTAGAGAAGCCGCACGTTAGCGCGTTCGCAGGACTCCTGAGCGAAGTTCAGAACGCACTTGAAGATCGATCTGTAAACTCCAGTCAGGAAAGCGCGACGCCGCATGGGCGAGCCCTATTACATCACCACCGCCATCAGCTACCCCAACGGGCGGCCTCATATCGGCCACGCCTACGAGGCCATCGCCGCTGATGTGATCGCCCGTTTCAAGAAGGCGGAAGGCTTCGACGTGCGGTTCCAGACCGGCACGGACGAACATGGCCTGAAGATGGCCCAGAAGGCGCGCGACCTCGACACGACCCCGGCGGCGCTCGCGGATGAAATGTCTTCCTACTTCAAGGAGATGTGCGACGCTCTGAACATCGGTTACGATGTCTTCATCCGCACCACCGAACCGCGCCATCACGCCGCGACGCAGGAACTATGGCGCCGCATGGAAGCGAACGGCGACCTCTACCTCGACCGCTACGAAGGCTGGTACTCCGTACGCGACGAGGCGTACTATGACGAAAGCGAACTGCAGGCAGGCGAAGACGGCACAAAGCTGTCTCCCCAAGGCACGCCGGTCGAATGGACCGTCGAGGAATCGTGGTTCTTCCGCCTGTCCAAATATCAGGACAAGCTGCTGGAACTCTACGCCGCGGGCGAGTTCATCCGGCCTGAAAGCCGCCGCAACGAGATCCAACGCTTCGTCGAAGGCGGGCTTCGCGACTTGTCGGTCTCTCGCACCAGCTTCGACTGGGGCATCAAGGTTCCGGGCAGCGACAACCACGTCATGTATGTCTGGGTGGATGCCCTGACCAACTACATCACCGGCCTCGGCTTCCCCGAGGAAGAGGGCGATTTCGCGAAGTTCTGGCCCGCCGACGTCCACCTGATCGGCAAGGACATCGTCCGCTTCCACACCGTCTACTGGCCCGCCTTCCTGATGAGCGCCGGTCTGGAATTGCCCAGGCAGGTCTTCGGCCACGGCTTCCTGCTCAATCGCGGGCTCAAGGAATCGAAGTCGCTGGGTAACGTCACCGACCCGATCGGTCTGGCCGAGACGTACGGCGTCGATACCCTGCGCTACTTCTTCCTGCGCGAAGTCGCCTTCGGGCAGGACGGTTCGTGGTCGCACGAAGCCATCGTGACGCGTGCCAACGCCGAACTCGCCAACAGCTTCGGCAATCTGGCCCAGCGCAGCCTGTCCATGATTTTCAAGAACATGGATGGTGAACTGAAAGCTGGACTTGAAGAAAGCGAAGCCGACACCGCGCTGTTCGCAGCCGTGGCTGAGGCCGTCTCCGGACTGCGCTCGGCGTTCGACGCGCTAGATTTCAGCACCGGCCTTGAAGCCTGGATGCGCGGCGTCTTCGCCTGCAACCAGTACGTAGATGAACAGGCCCCATGGGCGCTGCGCAAGAGCGACCCCGCTCGCATGGAAGCCGTACTGATGACGCTTTTCCGCGTCGTACGCGATCTCGCCATCGCCGTTCGTCCTGTCGTGCCGACCGCGATCGACGCCTTGCTCGACCAGATGGGACACGCGATCGACGCGCGTGACTACGCCGCACTTGCCGATACCGGCTGGTTCGACGCACTCGCCGGTTCGGGCTTCAAGGTCGACAAGCCGCAAGGCGTATTCCCTCGCTTGGAACTTCCCGAGGAAGCGGCCGCCTGATGCTGATCGATTCCCACTGCCATCTCGAATACGAAGGTCTGGTCGAGGATCAGCAGGCCGTGCTCGCACGCGCCCGCGATGCCGGGATCAAGGGCTTTCTCAACATCTCGACCCGGCAGCGGGAATGGGACCGCGTGGTCGCCACCGCCGCACGCGAACCCGACGTCTGGGCCTCGGTCGGCATCCACCCGCACGAAGCGGACCAGCATGCCGATCTGGGCGAGGGGGCTCTGCTCGAAGCCGCATCCCATCCGCGCGTGATCGGCATCGGCGAGACCGGGCTGGACTACTATTACGACAAGTCCGACCGCGAGGTTCAACAGGCGCTTTTCCGCACGCACATCGCCGTTTCCCGCGAGACCGGCCTACCCATCATTATCCACACCCGGGATGCAGAAGACGACACCGCGCGCATTCTCACCGAGGAGATGGGGAAGGGCGCCTTCCCGGCGCTGATCCACTGCTTCACCGCCAGCGCCGACTTCGGCCGCAAGGTTCTCGAACTCGGGCTGACGATCAGCATTTCAGGCATCGTGACATTCAAGAATGCCAAGGACTTGCAGGAGGTCGTGAAGACCATTCCTGAAGATCGCCTGCTGGTCGAAACCGATTCGCCGTTTCTTGCCCCGGTGCCGCATCGCGGCCGCAAGTGCGAACCGGCATTCACCGCCGATACGGCGGCTTTCGTCGCGAACCTGCGGGGAACGACCGTGGCGCAACTCGGCAAGGCCACGACACGCAACTTCTTCGCGCTGTTCTCCAAGGCGCAGTACGCGTGAAGGTCACGGTCCTCGGCAGCGGCACATCGACCGGAGTGCCCCGGCTCGGCGGCGAGAACGGCGGCGCCGACTGGGGACTGTGCGATCCGGATGAGCCGCGCAACCGTCGCACACGGGTGTCGATCCTGCTCGAAAGCGACGCCGGTGCCCGTATCCTCGTCGACACTTCGACCGACCTGCGCGCGCAACTGCTTGCCAACGACATCCATCGCATCGATGCGGTGTTCTGGACGCACGACCACGCCGACCATTGCCATGGTATCGATGACCTGCGCCCGCTGCGCTACGGCCGCGCCGGACCGATCCCGGGCTATGCAGATTCCGAAACCGTGCGGCGGTTGCGGCAGCGGTTCGGCTACGTCTTTGCCGGCCAGCACGGCTACCCAACGCTGATTTCTCTGGAGAATCTCGATACCCTGCGGCTGTGCGAAGGCTTTCGCATAGGCCATACGCAGATGCCTCATGGCGGGATGGATTCGACCGGATTCCTGTTCGATGCCGATGGAAAATCAGTCGGTTATGCCACGGACTTCAACCAGATTACGCGCGGCATGGTCGATCTGTTCTATGGCTGCGACCTGCTGATCGTCGATTGCCTACGTCGCGAACCGCACCCGACGCATGCCCATCTGGCGATGTCGCTGGAACTGGCTGAAGTCTGCCGGGTGGGAACGGCCGTGCTGACGCATCTCGACAAGAGCATGGACTATGCCACACTGAGCGCTTCGGTGCCTGCGAACGTGCAGGTCGCTTATGATGGACTGGTGCTTACGCCGTGAACACGACAGCCATGATCGTCTCGATGATCTCCATCGTCGGTTGCCTGGTCCTGGCGCTGCGCAATCCTCAAATCCGGGGACTCGGCGGCGGACAAGCACTGCGTCTTGCGGCTATCTGGGCCGCGATCATCATCGCGCTCGTGGTAGTGATCCAGTGGTCCGGCTTCAGGATCGGCTGATGGAAGACTTCACGCTCTCCATTCTTTATTTTACATAATCATCATTATCAACTCAGGTATGACCCAGATCCGACACCAACAGATCGACCGCCTCCTGACCATCATGGCCCGCCTGCGCGATCCGCAGGACGGTTGTGAATGGGACAAGGAGCAGACCTTCGCAACGATCGCGCCATATACGATCGAGGAAGCCTACGAAGTCGCCGAAGCCATCGCGCATGACGATTTGCCGTCCTTGCGCGAGGAACTCGGCGACTTGTTGCTGCAGGTCGTCTTCCATGCCCGTATGGCGGAAGAACTTGGGCATTTCGCTTTCGGCGATGTCGCTGCCGCCATTTCCGACAAGCTCGAGGCGCGGCATCCTCATATCTTCGGCGATGACGCGACCGAAGATGCCCAGACCGATCGCTGGGAAAAACTGAAGGCCAAGGAACGTGCCGCCAAGGGTGCGACCAGCGCCATCGACGGCGTGGCGCTGTCGCTCCCGGCGTTGATGCGGGCGGAGAAACTGCAGAAGCGCGCGGCGCGCGTCGGTTTCGACTGGCCCGATCCGAGCGGAGCGGCCGACAAGGTCCGCGAGGAAATGCAGGAACTGGCCGAAGCATCCGCTGCCGAGCGACTGGAAGAAGCAGGCGACCTGCTTTTCGCCGCAGTCAATCTGGTAAGGCTGAACGGCATAGCGCCTGAAGACGCGCTGCGGGCAGCGAACGTCAAGTTCGAACGCCGGTTCCGCGGCATGGAAGCGCTGTCGGCCAAGGACAATCGCGACTTCGCAACGCTTTCTCTGGAGGAACAGGAAGCGTACTGGCAGGCCGTCAAACGCAGCGAATAAGCTGCACACGACGGCCGCACAATACCACCATGGCAGCGCTCAGAGCGCCTTGAAGCGCCCGAACTCTCGCTCTGAAAGGCGCACCTCCAGCCTCATCTGCGGCCCCTGCTCGCCTTCTCCGGCATCCTCTTCGGACACGACTTCGCCGCGCGCGTGGAGAAATGCGAAGCGCTGGCCGTCAGCGACCGGCAGCACGAAGCTGTAGATCCTGGAATCTCGCGTCAGGTTGCGACTGGCGATGTCGAGCAGCGCGTCGCAGCCCTCTCCGGTCAGCGCCGAGACGGGAACAATGACCTCCCCTTCCCGGTGCATGGACACCTCGCGGAGTTCATGCGCCTGGTCGGGGTCCAGCAGATCCCACTTGTTCCAGACCTCGATGATCGGCACCTGCGGCTCGGGCTCGTCATCCGGCTCGTCGTCCGACCAGTCGAGCGCGGGAGCCTGGCGCGCCTTGCGATCGTCGAGCGGGGGCTGGATCACGCCGAGATCAGCCAGGACATCGAGGACTTGACGCTTCTGCGCCTCGGTGTCCGGGTTGGCGATGTCGCGAACGTGAAGAATCACGTCGGCGGCGGTCACTTCCTCAAGCGTCGCACGGAAGGCGGCAATCAGTTCGGTGGGCAAGTCCGAGATGAAACCCACCGTGTCCGACAGAATCGCCTTTTCGAGACCCGGCATGCGGATTGCCCGCATCGTCGGGTCGAGCGTCGCGAACAGCAGGTTTTCCGCCATGACGCTGGCACCGGTGAGCCGATTGAACAGCGTCGATTTGCCGGCGTTGGTATAGCCGACGAGCGCGACCACCGGCCACGGCGCCTTCTCGCGGCGGTCGCGATGGAGGCCGCGGGTGCGGCGTACCTGCTCGAGTTCGCGGCGGATCTTGGCCATACGATCGCGGATCATGCGGCGGTCGGCCTCGATCTGCGTCTCGCCGGGACCGCCGAGGAAGCCGAAGCCGCCGCGCTGGCGCTCGAGGTGAGTCCAACTGCGGACAAGGCGCCCCGCCTGGTAATCGAGGTGCGCCAGTTCCACCTGCAGGCGGCCTTCCGCCGTCGCTGCCCGCTCGCCGAAGATTTCGAGGATGAGCCCGGTACGATCGATGACCTTGCGCTTGAGCTTCTCTTCCAGGTTGCGCTGCTGGATCGCCGACAGCGAACCGTCGACGATGATGAGTTCGGCCTCGTTCAGTGTGCAGGCCGTGGAAATATTCTGGATCTGGCCTTCGCCGAACAGCGTGCCCGGGCGCGCTTCGCGAATGACGATCGCCATCGCCTCGACCACTTCGAGGCCGATCGCGAGCGCAAGCCCCCTCGCCTCCTCAAGACGAGCTTCGGGGTCGAGATCGTTCCTCTCACCCCTTGGCCCACGCATTTGCGGATATACGACGAGGGCACGCGCACCGCGCGTGACCTCCCCCTTCAGTTCATCGTTCAATTTTGTTCAGCTTCTCTCAGTCGTCGGCTTCTTCATGCGCCTGAAGGTCGACCGGAGTCACGGGCTGAATCGTCGAAACCGCATGCTTGTACGCCAACTGCACATAGCCTTCGCGCTCGAGCAGCATGCAGAACAGGTCGTAAGCGGCGACGCGGCCCTGAAGCATAACGCCGTTGATCAGGAACATCGTCACTTGCACGCCGGCATTGCGGATGCTGGAAAGGAAGACGTCCTGCAGTACGCGCTGCTTCTTCGCGTTCTCCGGACCATTGCCGAACTGGCGGGCGTCCACCGGGGTCGAAGGCATGATCGTCGAGATCGCGTGCTTGTAGACGAGCTGCGACTGACCGTCACGGCGCAACAGGATCGAGAAATTGTCGAACCAGGTAACGATGCCCTGCAGCTTCACGCCCTTGACGAGGAACATGGTAACCGGGGTCTTGTTCTTGCGCAGCAGGTTCAGGAACTGGTCCTGCAGGTTCTGTCCGCCCTTGCCCGTGGATGCCGGGGGGGCAACAGGCGCGGCAGCGGCAACTGCGGCGGCCGGTGCGGCTTCTTCAACCTCGGGCTCCGTCGTCGCTTTAGGGCGCGCGGAAAGGGTACGACCAGCCATGTGTATGCTCCTTTTTTTTGGCGGCCGCCCATGCGGTCCGCGATCTGGTCCCGCTGTTAGCGCGGGCCGTTCTCGAATCGGAAACTACCCATTTGCTGCAATGCAGTAAACGGGGTTTTTGTAGCAGAAATGTTACACCGAAATTCAGATCGTTTCGTCGAGGTCGGTTTCGTCCTCGCGCCGCTCCGACATGCCGAGCAACTTGAGCTTGCGATGCAGTGCCGAGCGTTCCATCCCGATGAAAGCGGCGGTCTTCGAGATATTACCGGAAAACCGCCGGATCTGGACGCGCAGGTACTCACGCTCGAAGCTCTCGCGGGCCTCGCGCAGCGGGGCGCTCATCATCACGGTGACGCCGGTATCGGCCCCTCCCCGGCTGTTGAAGATTTCCGGCGGGAGCATGTCCGCCTCGATCTTCGCGAGTTTCTCGCGCGGGGCCATGATGACGGTGCGCTCCACGACATTGCGCAGCTGACGGACGTTGCCGGGCCATTCGTAGGCCTGGAGCGCGGTCATCGCCTCGCCGCTCACCTGCGGCGGGGTGACACCCTGCTCGTTGGCATAGCGGGCGAAGAAGTGGTCGATCAGCGCCGGAATGTCGTCGCGGCGCTCGCGCAGTGCCGGGATCGCGATCGGCACGACATTGAGGCGGTAGAACAGGTCCTCGCGGAAGCGGCGCTCGGCGATTTCCTTTTCCAAGTCGCGCGAGGTGGAGGAAACCACGCGGACATCGACGCGGATCTGGCGGGTGCCGCCGACACGCACGAAAGCCTGATCCGTAAGCACGCGCAGGATTCGCGCCTGGGTCGAGAGCGGCATGTCCGCCACTTCATCGAAGTAGAGGGTGCCGCCGTCGGCGCTTTCGAGCAGGCCGGAACGGATCAGGGTACCGTCGGCCTCCTCGCCGAACAGCTCCTGCTCGAAGCGTTCAGGCGTGATCCGGGCAGAATTGACGCTGACGAAGGCATTGCCGGCGCGCGGGCTCCAGGCATGCAGGAGCCTCGCCGCCACTTCCTTGCCCGACCCGGCAGGCCCGGTGATGAGCAGGCGGCTGCCGGTGTTGGCGACGCGCTTGAGCGTCGCGCGGACCTGGTTGATGATGCCGCTGGAGCCGGTGAACTCCTCGCCCATGGACACGCCCTGGCGCAGCTGCGCGTTCTCGCGGCGCAGGCGCTCCGTCTCGGTCGCCCGGCCCACAAGGTGCAGCAGCTTTTCCGCCTCGAAGGGCTTCTCGATGAAGTCCACGGCGCCGCGGCTGATGGCGGCGACGGCGGTGTCGATGTTGCCGTGGCCGGAGAAGATGATGACCGGCAGTTCCGGCTCGCGCGCCTTGATCGCGTCGAGGATTTCCAGCCCGTCCATCGGGCTGCCGTGAAGCCATACGTCGAGCAGCACCAGCGACGGACGGCGGGCATCGACCGCCGCGAGAGCAGCATCGCTGTCGCCCGCGGTGCGGCATTCGTAGCCTTCGTCGCTCAGCACGCCGGCGACCAGTTCGCGGATGTCGCGTTCGTCGTCGACGATCAGGATATCAAGTGCCATGGGCCATCTTCTTCGTGCTGGAAAAACGGGTCATTGCGCGGCCTCCGGCTTGCGTGCGGGTGCCGAACTGGTTGCTTCCTGGGCCGGCGGGTCATGCGCGAAACGCATGGTCACCGTGGTGCCCCCCCCTTGCGCGGCGGTGAAGGTCATTTCGCCGCCGTGCTCTTCGATGATCTTGTTGACGATCGCGAGCCCGAGGCCCGTGCCCTTCTCACGCGTCGTCACGTAAGGCTCGATCAGGCGCTCCTTGTCCTGCGAGAGCCCGATGCCGTTGTCGGTAACGCGCACGACGACCGAATCGTCCTGATCGGCCACCTCGACGCTGATCGCGCCGCGATAGTCTTCACCCGCATCTTTCGACTTTACTTCAATAGCTTCCACGGCGTTCTTGAGAACGTTAGTCATCGCCTGTCCGAACTGATGGCGATCGCAGTCGATGACGCGGATGTCGCGCCCGGCCGAGAAGCGGAAGTCGATGTCGGGCCTCGCCACCTCCTGCAGGAACAGCGCCTGCCGCGTCAGCGCTACCGGGTCCTCGGTGCGGAACACCGGCTTGGGCAGGCGGGCGAAGGAGGAGAACTCGTCCACCATCTTGCGCAGTTCCCCGACCTGCCGGATGATCGTGCGGGTCAGGTCCTCGAACAGTTCCGGGTTGTCGGTGATCTGCTTGCGATAGCGGCGGCTGAGGCGCTCGGTCGCCAGCTGGATCGGAGTGAGCGGATTCTTGATCTCGTGCGCGATGCGCCGCGCCACGTCCGACCATGCCGCCGTGCGCTGGTCGAGGAGCTGGCGGGTGATATCCTCGAAGGTGATGACGTGGCCGGTGGCGTCGCGGCTGGTTTTGACCGCCAGTGTCAGGAGGTCGCCGCCGCGATTGTACTGGACGATGCCGCTGGTCGTCCCCTGCTCCACCAACGCCGCGATCGAGGGTGCCAGTTCCGCAATGGGCATGCCTTCCGGCACATCCTGCGCCCTGTTGGTCAGGAGCATCTGCGCGGTCGAGTTCATCAGCAGGATACGTCCGCCCTCATCGAGCGAGATGATGCCCGAGGTGACCGATTCCAGCACCGCCTCGATGAAGACGCTGCGCTCGTGGAGCTGGCTGTTGGCGCCGAGCAACGCCTGAGTCTGCTTGTCGATCTGCGCGGTCATGCGGTTGAACGCACGGTTCAGCAGGCCGATTTCGTCTGCGCCGGTCCGTCCCTCGATCCGCAGCGCGTAATTGCCCGCACCCACTCGGCGCGCGGCATCCACGAGTTGGTAGAGCGGCTCCACCTGCCGGTCGGCGAAACGCAGCGCGAACCATACCGACAGGCCAACGAGAGCGAGCGAGGCCACGAAAAGGGCCACGTTGAAACGCAGCTGCAGCACGCGCGCCTGGCTGGTGAGCGCCTCGTAGGCCAGCACGATGTTCTCGGCCCGCTCGCCCTGGCTGAGCGAAAGCAGGTCCGAACTGCGCACGACAAGAAGATAGACACCCGACGACCGCTCGATGGGCGCGGCCGCGACGATGCGGTTGTCCTTCGCGCTGACGACGTAGGGCTCGCCCTTGTCGAGCCGTTCGAGGCCATCCTTGCTGATGCGGTTGTTTTCGGCAACGCCGTCCGGATCGACGATGATCGGCGTGCGCTGTTCCCCGCTTGCGTCGATCTGGATGATCGCCGCGCCGCTCAGGTTGCGGCGAATGACGTGGAACGAGAGGAACGCCTGGAACTCCCGGCTCGCGACGGGGCTGCGGCTCAGTTCCGCGCGCGAGTCGGTGGCCATCGCCACGGATTCGTAGCCGACGTCGCGAAGCGTCTGGTCGTAGTAGCCGCGCGCCAGCTTGTTGGCATTCTCCAGCAGTCCGCGCGAACTGTCGGAGAACCAGAATTCCACGCCCGACTGGAACAGCCAGGACGCGAAGACCACGACCAGCAAAGTCGGGATCGCGGCGATCAGCGAGAAGATGAACACCAGCCGCACGTGCATCTGGCCGGTGCCGCCGGTCGCGTGCTCGGCTGCACGGCGCAGGGCCATCCGCCTGCCGAGCAGGACGAGGATCGCCATCGCGGGCACCAGCGTGCCCACCAGCAGGCTGGCGGTGAGGTTCGAGGGAAGCAGTTCGCGGCGGTCTCCGCCACTGTTGATGGCGAGCCAGGTGGTGACCGTCATCGCCAGGAAGGCGACCACCGACAGCACTTCCATGACCGCGAAGAAGTTCGCCCGGCGCGCAGCGACCTGCATTCGCCGCCACCATCTGGGCCAGGCACGCTTCTGGACGGAAACTTCACTCATCGTTGCGCTGTTACAACAGGACTGTGACCCCGCTGCAAGAGTAAATCCACGAAGGCCCTTCTAGGGACGACGAGCGAATTCCTCGGGATCGAGCGCCAATTCGCCCAGACGCTTGCGCAAGGTGTTGCGATTAATCCCCAGCGCTTGCGCCGCACGCAACTGATTGCCTGCAGTCTCGCGCAGGACCTCGGCGAACAGCGGCCGCTCGAAAGCGGCCATCGCGCTGTTGTAGATCGAGCCGCTTGGCGGACGATTGACCGCGAGCCATTCCGACACCGCAGTCGCGATATCGACCGCCCGCGGCGCGCCGCCATCCTCGGCGGGCGGGGGCGCCTCCTGTGTCAGCAGCGGCAGGACAGCCTCGGCGTCGATCACGTCCTCGCGGGCCAGCAGGGCAAGGCGATAGATGAAGTTCTTGAGTTCGCGCACGTTGCCGCGCCAGGGCTGGCGGCTGAGCAGGTCGGCGGCTTCCTTCGTCAACTGGCGACGCGGTAGCCCCTCGTTGGCGGCGTGCTGCAGGAAATGGCGCGCCAAGACGTCGATGTCGTCGCGGCGGTCGCGCAGCGGCGGCATGTGGATCGGCACCACGTTGAGCCGGTAATACAAGTCCTCACGGAAGCGCCCGGCAGCGATTTCGGGCTCAAGGTCCTTGTTGGTCGCGGCGACGATGCGGGTGTCGAGGCGGATTTCCTCGCGCCCGCCGACCCGGCGCACGGTGCCCGACTGAAGCGCGCGCAGCAGGCGGGTCTGCGCCTGCATCGGCATGTCGCCGATTTCGTCGAGGAACAATGTGCCGCCCGCTGCCTGCTCGAACTTGCCGACGTGACGCGCGACGGCGCCGGTGAAGGCGCCCTTCTCATGCCCGAACAGTTCGCTCTCGATCAGTTCGGCGGGGATCGCGGCGGTGTTGACGGCGATGAACGGGCCTTCGCGGCGATTGCCGAGCTGATGGATCGCCTCGGCCACAAGTTCCTTGCCGGTGCCGGATTCGCCCAGGATCAGCACCGTCAGGTCGTTGCGCAGGACGCGGGTGATCATGCGGAACACCGACTGCATCGCGGCGCTGCGGCCGACCAGAGGCAGACCGTCCGCGACCGGCTCCTCGCCGTCCGCGGCAAGACCCTGCGCCGTGCCGGCTGCCTGGCGCACGGTGCGCGCCAGTTCGTCGATGTCGAACGGCTTGGGGAAATACTCGAAGGCGCCGGTATCGGTGGCGCGCACGGCGGTATCGAGCGTGTTCTGGGCCGAGAGAATGACGATCGGCATGTGCGGATGCAGCGCGCGGACCCGCTCGATCGTCTCGATGCCGTCGCCGTCCGGAAGCATCACGTCGGTGACGAGCGCCGCGAACCCGCGATCCGCCAGCATCCGGTCACGCTCGGCGATGGTGACGCAGTGCGAAACGCCGAACCCTTCCGCTTCGAGCGCGGCGGTGATGACGATGGCGATGGACATGTCGTCCTCGACCAGCAGCACGTTCTGCGTCATGCCGTCTTTCTCCGGGGGCGATTGCGCGTCTCGCGGGCGAGCGGCAGGTGAATGCGGAAGTGGGTCAGCCCATTCTCGTCGTCGCGGTCGTGGGTGATGCGACCGTTCATGTCGCGCACCAGCTTGCGGACCAGCGGCAGGCCGAGGCCCTGCCCCGACTTCTTGGTGGTGACGAACGGTTCGAAGATATGATCGCGCATGGCCGGATCGATGCCGGGGCCGTTGTCGCTGACGCGAACCTCGATCGGCAGGCGCAGCGGGGCACCGTCATCGCCGGTGTGAAGCTGCAGGCCGCTGGCGAAGCGGGTCCGGATGATCACGCGCGGCTCGGCGACGTGCTTGCAGGCATCGGCGGCGTTGGAGAGCAGGTTCATCATCACCTGCACCAGCCCGTCGGGACTGCCGAGCACCGATGGCAGCGAGGGATCGAACTCCTCGACGAGCCGGAACGCCGGCTTCTCCGCCTTGGCCGCGTTCAGCACGTCGATGGCGCGGCGGGCTGCCTCGTGGAGATTGCAGGGCTCCACCGGCGGCGTCGTGCGGCCGCTCAGCTTCTGCATCCGCTCGATAAGCCCCGCGACGCGGTCGACCTCGCCGGTAATGAGGTCCGTCAGCGCCTTGTCCCGTTCGTCGACCTTGCGCGCGAGAAGCTGCGCCGCGCCGCGAATGCCGGCGAGCGGGTTCTTGATCTCATGCGCCATGATCTCGGGACCGCGCAGGACCGCGTTGTCAGGGCCGCCGGAGTCGTCGCCAAGCGCCTCGGACGCGGAATTGTCGTGGAGCGACACGACCTGCCAGCCGGGACTGTCCGCGACCGGGCCGACGTTGATGTCGATCCGCCGCGCGCCCTTGCCCTTGATCTGCACCACGATTTCGCGCGCGGAGACCGGCGCCTCGGAATCCGATAGCCGATCCAGCAGGCGGCGGTCGGAGATCGACATGATGTCGCGCAGCCGCGTCCCGACGAGGCGCCGGGCCGACTGCCCGAAGAACTGCTCCGCCGCCGGGTTGAGCCAGGCGATCGTCCGTCCGTTCTCCAGCAGCAGCACGGCATGCGGCAGGCTCGCCAGCAGCCGCTGCGCGTCAGGCAGATCGGTCCGGGTGTCCAGGCTCATGCGGCGCGGAGCTGACTGTCGTCGGTGCCGCGGTAGGGAGCATAGAACTCATCGATTTCACGAAGGACTTCAGCAGGATCGGCGATGAAGTTCAGTTTGTTCCTGAACTCGGCCGAGCCGCGCACGCCCTTGATGTACCAGCCAAGGTGCTTGCGAGCCATCCGGACGCCGGTGTCCGCGCCGTAGTGGTCGAGCATGTCCTCGTAATGGCGACGGATGATGTCGTACTGCCCGGCGATGTCGGGATCGGCCGAGACCGCCTCGCCGCGCCACCATTGCATGACTTGCGAGAGAAACCAGGGACGCCCGTAGGACCCGCGACCGATCATCAGGCCGTCCGCGCCGGACTGCTCCAGCGCCTGCGCGGCATCGTGCACGGTGCAGATGTCGCCGTTGACGATGACCGGGATCGACACCGCGTCCTTGACCTTGCGGACGAAGGCCCAGTCGGCCTCGCCCTTGTACATCTGGTTGCGGGTGCGGCCGTGGACGGTGATCATCTTCGCGCCCAGATCCTCGGCGATCCGCGCGAGTTCTGGGGCGTTGAGGCTGTCGTGGCACCAGCCCATGCGCATCTTGACGGTGACCGGGACCTTCACCGCCTTGACGGTCGCCTCGATCAGCTTGGTCGCCAGCGGCACCTGCCGCATCAGCGCCGAGCCCGCGTCACCGTTGACGACCTTGCGCACCGGGCAGCCCATGTTGATGTCGATGATGGCGGCGCCGCGGTCCTCGACCAGCTTGGCGGCCTCGCCCATCTGTTCGGGGTCGCAGCCGACCAGCTGCATCGAGACCGGGTCCTCGACCTTGTCCCACATCGCCTTCTGCAGCGACACGCGCGTCTCACGGATCGCAGCGGGGCTGGCGATCATCTCGGTGACGTTGAGGCCCGACCCGAAGGCGCGCACCATCCGGCGGAACGGCAGGTCCGAAACCCCCGTCATCGGCGCGAGCACGACCGGGCAGTCGATCGTCACCGGACCGACCTGGATTGGCTTGAGTGCCGGAGGATTGGGCAATTGAGTCATGATGCGTGCAGTGCTGCCTAAAAAACAGGCAGCGCATAGTGGATTGCCCTCAATGCGGCAAGCGATTACCGGCATCGGCAATGTCGCAAATCGTCTCAGAGCCGCAGAATTCGCCCCGTGATCGCACTGGCATTCGTACTGCCGCGCTCGTCGTGGCCGCAGGCAAGGGCCTGCGCGCCGGTCAGCCGGTGCCGAAACAGTTCGCGCGCTGGCGCGGCAAGCCGGTCGTGCGACACTCGGTCGAGGCGCTGGCGGCAGCGGGATGCGCGCCGATTCTAGTGGTCATTCCCGATGGCGCGCAAGCCGTCGCCCGTGAAGCACTGGCGGGAATTGCGGGCGTGCAGTTCACCACGGGCGGCGCGACGCGGCAGGAATCGGTGCGTCTCGGGCTGGAAGTTCTTGCAGGCGCCGAGCCCGACCGCGTCCTGATCCACGACGCGGCCCGCCCGCTGCTGCCCGCCGAAGTGATCGAACGCCTGCTGATCGCTCTCGACGCATACAAAGGCGCGATACCGGTCCTGCCCGTGGCCGACAGCCTGACTCATGCGGCGGGCGATCTCATGGGCGCCCCTGCCCGGCGCGAGGACTTGCGTCGGGTCCAGACGCCCCAGGCCTTCCACTTCGCCGAAGTGCTCGCCGCACACCGGGACTGGGACGGCCCCACCAATGCCGGAGATGATGCGCAAGTCGCGCAGGCATGGGGCATGGACGTGGCACTCGTCGAAGGGGACGAAACCTTGCACAAACTCACCTACGCCGCCGATTTCGGAGCTTCGAAGCCGCTGGTGCGCGTCGGCAGTGGTTACGACGTCCATCGCCTTGAGGAAGGCGAGGAACTGTGGCTCTGCGGCGTGCGGATCGCGCACACGCATGGGCTCTCTGGCCACAGCGACGCCGATGTGGCGATCCACGCGCTCGTTGATGCGATGCTCGGCGCGATCGGCGCAGGGGACATCGGCCAGCACTTTCCGCCCAGCGACCCTCAGTGGAAAGGCGCCGCTTCGGACCGCTTCCTCGCCCACGCGGGCAAACTGGTGGCCGATGAGGGCTACGCCCTCGCCAACGCCGACGTCACCATCATCTGCGAAGCGCCCAAGATCGGACCGCATCGCGAGGCCATGCGCGAACGGCTTGCGGACATACTCGGCGTTGACATCGCCGCGATCAGCGTGAAGGCAACGACGACCGAGAAGCTCGGCTTCACCGGGCGGCGCGAGGGGATCGCGGCGCAGGCGGTGGTCAGTCTGGGTCTGGTATAACTGTTGGGGCGCAAAGGAACTTCCTGCATGCGTGGACTGTCTTCAATCCTTGGCCCGCGAACCCTTGCCCTGGCGCTTGCCATGACGCCCTGCGCTGCGATGGCGGCCGAGCCGATGTGCATCAGCAAGGCCGAGGCGACCTCGCTGATCGCCTATTCCCTGCCGCAGGCGATCAACGGCACCGCGAAGCGCTGCGCCCCCTCCCTGCCGGCCGATGCGTTCCTGCGCACCAAGGGACCGGGCCTCGCCGCCCGCTACGCCGCGCAGAAGGACCGCTACTGGCCCAAGGCCAAGCCCGCGTTGTTGAAGGCCCTCAATACGCAGGGCGGCGGCGGGTCCGCGAACATGATGACCGGCCTTCCCGACGACACGCTGCGCCAGATGGCCGACGTTTTCGTGGAGGGCTTCGTCTCGCAGCGGATCGCGCCCAAGTCCTGCAAGCAGCTCGACCTCGCGATCGACCTGCTCTCGCCCCTCCCGCCCGAGAACACCGCCGGACTGATCGCGCTGAGCATGGATGTGGCCGGCAGCGCCGATCCCAAGCTCGGCAAAGTGACGCTTTGCAAGGACTGACGATGGCCGCGAATCCCTTCTTCCCGGAAGACCTCTATGCGCTCGCCCAAAGGGTGATCGAGGAGAACAAGGCACTCGGCCGCATGGTTTCGGTGGCCGAAAGCTGCACCGGCGGCCTCGTCTGCGCGGCGCTGACCGAGATCCCGGGCTCCTCGGCGGTGCTTGATCGCGGTTTCGTTACCTATTCGAACGAGGCCAAGATGGAGATGCTGGGGGTCCACTCCGACATCATCGATTCGTTCGGCGCGGTCTCTCCCGCGACGGCCTGGGCCATGGCTCAGGGCGCGATCGGCAAGAGCCGGGCGGACGTCGCGGTCGCGATCAGCGGCATCGCCGGGCCGGATGGCGGCAGCGAGATGAAGCCGGTCGGCACCGTGGTCTTCGCCTGCGCCCGGCGCGGCGAGGAAGAGGTCAACGCCGAACAGAAACTGTTGGACGGCACGACCCGGGCGGAAATCCGCCACCAGGCAGCGATCGTGGCGTTGGAACTGCTGCTGCCGTAAGTCACTCGTCGTCCCGGACTTGATCCGGCACCGGCGGTCTTCAGGCTGAAACTCGCGTCAGGGCGCTTCAGCGAGAGCCGGGTCGTTCACGGCCAGCGGTCCCGAAACAAGTCCGGGACGACGACGGTTCA
>NZ_BAAILP010000240.1:30173-32449 GCF_054589055.1 Novosphingobium sp. 11B
GCCTGCGCGACACCGTAGAGTTCCGCCGCGCGCGTTTCGAAGGCGGCGACCATCTTGCGGAACGCCTTGTCGAAATACTGCCCCGCCAGTTTCTCGAACAGCGGGTTGCGGAAGGTGAACTTCACGTCGAACTCAAGGTCGCACGAAGTCTGGTCGACCGGATGGAAGGTCCAGACGTTGTCGAGATCGCGCATCGGACCATCGACGTAGTGCACCTTGATGACGCGCGGGCGCTCCTTCTCGACGCGCGAGGTGAACTTTTCGCGCAGAGCCTTGAAGCCGACCAGCATGTCCGCGATCATCTCGCGGCCGTCGTCGGACTTCACCCGCGTCGCGACGACCCAGGGCAGGAATTCCTGATAGCGGCCGACGTCGGCGACGAGGTCGTACATCTGCTCCGCGCTGTAAGGCAGGCGCTTGGTCTCATGAATGCCGGGCATGAGTTCAGGCCCCGGAGGTCGCCGTCACGGGCTGCATCTTGGCCAGCTTGGCGTCGCGCGCGGCCTTCATCTGGGCGAAGTCATCGCCGGCATGATAGCTCGAACGCGTCAGCGGCGAGGACGCCACCTGCAGGAAGCCCTTGGCCCGCGCGATCGCACCGTAGGCGTTGAACGCCTGCGGGGTGACGAATTCCTTCACCTCGGCATGCTTGGGCGTCGGGCGCAGGTACTGACCCATGGTCAGGAAGTCGATGTCGGCGCAGCGCATGTCGTCCATCACCTGATGGATTTCCAGACGCTCCTCACCCAGCCCGAGCATCACGCCCGACTTGGTGAAGATCGACGGATCGTGGCGCTTCACCTCTTCCAGCAGCCGCAGCGAGGCGTAGTAGCGCGCGCCGGGGCGGATGGTCGGGTAGAGGCGGGGCACCGTCTCGAGGTTGTGGTTGTAGACGTCCGGGCGCGCCTGGACGATCGACTCGACCGCGCGCTGCATCTTGTTGCGGAAGTCGGGCGTCAGGATTTCGATCGTGGTCGCGGGCGAGGCCGCGCGGACCGCCTGGATCACCTTGACGAACTGGCTTGCACCGCCGTCCGGAAGATCGTCACGGTCTACAGAGGTGACGACGATGTGCTCGAGGCCGGTCTTCAGCACCATCTCGGCGACGTTGTCCGGCTCCGCCGCATCGACGCGGCCGGGCATGCCGGTCTTGACGTTGCAGAACGCGCAGGCGCGGGTGCAGGTGTCGCCGAGAATCATCACCGTCGCGTGCTTCTTCGTCCAGCACTCGCCGATGTTCGGGCAGGCCGCTTCCTCGCACACGGTGTTGAGCTTGAGGTCGCGCATCAGCTGGCGCGTCTCGCCGTAGCCCTTGCTGGTCGGCGCCTTGACGCGAATCCAGTCGGGCTTGCGCTGACGGGCGGGGGCTTCTTCCGGAACCGGTACGGAGGAGAGATCGTTCATGCCGTCCAGATAGTCATATGCACGCAACCTTGCCAGCCCGAATATCCGGCGTATGGCGAACCATCAGTTCGAAAAACAGCAACGGAGCCCACCCCCATGACTAATCAGAGCCCCGAATCCAACGACCGCGTGCTGAACCATCTGATCGAGGGTTATCGCCGTTTCCGCGGCACCGGCTGGAGCGCCAACCGCGCGCGCTGGGACGAACTGGGCCAGGGCCAGTCGCCCGAAGTCATGGTCATCGCCTGCTCCGACAGCCGCGTCGACCCCAGCCAGATCTTCGACGTCGATCCCGGCACGATCTTCGTGGTGCGCAACGTCGCCGCGCTGGTGCCGCCGTTCGAGACGACGCCCGGCCACCACGGCGTCTCGGCCGCGCTGGAATTCGCGGTGCAGGTGCTCAAGGTCAAGGAAGTGGTCGTGATGGGCCACGGCCTGTGCGGCGGCTGCAAGGCGGCGTTGACGCAGGACCTCAAGGACGCGGAGATCGGACACGGTGGTTTCGTGGCCGACTGGATCTCGATGCTGGACGAGGCCCGCGTGCCGGTCGCGCACGAGCATGGCACCACAGGGCGCACCGCCGAGCGCGCGATGGAGCAGGCGGCGGTCAAGGTCAGCCTCGACAACCTGATGACTTTCCCGTGCGTGCAGAGCAAGGTGGCCAAGGGCGACCTCAAGCTGCGCGGCGCGTTCTTCGCGATTTCCGACGGAGTGCTGCACCTGCTGGACGAGACCAGCGGGGAATTCGCACCGGTGGAGTGATCAAACGCCCGTCATCCCAGCGAAGGCTGGGACCGCTGGCCGTGAACAGACCGCCTCGCGTCCGGGCGTTCTAACGCGGGCTATCGCGTCAAGTACGGCCAGCGGTCCCA
>NZ_BAAILP010000241.1:0-276 GCF_054589055.1 Novosphingobium sp. 11B
ACGTCCAGCAGCACTTCATGGCGCGAGACATTGGCGCCCTGAGTGAAGTACGCCTCGAACAGCGCGTGCTTGAGTTCGGATTGGCGGCCCTGTTCTCCCGCCCAATGCAGCAGCCTATGCGCGTCGAACGTATTGTAGATGCGGCTCTCGTCGTTCATCGCAATTGTGAAGCCGACGCTTGCGGCGCGCTCCTGAAGCACCGCCCTGCTCGCGGCCGACTGTTCGGGCGTGGATCCGTACTTCTGGGCAATGTGCTCACGCAGGTTTTGCCCCTCG
>NZ_BAAILP010000242.1:0-526 GCF_054589055.1 Novosphingobium sp. 11B
GCCGGGTTCGGGCGCCGGCCTGGCGAGCCAACCGACGATGAGCAGGTGGGAGAATGCACCGACCACGCGCGAGCTGGCGCGCATGATGGCAGCGATGGTCGGCATCTATTGCGGCAGCTACCTCGCGCCGCCCAAGGCGGTGACGCTCGATATCGATGACACGTGCGACGTTGTGCACGGCTATCAGCAGCTCTCGTTCTGGAACGGTCACCACGGCGAGCGCTGTTTCTTGCCGATCCACATCTATGACACGGCAACGGGACGGCCGGTCGCCATGCTGCTGCGTACGGGAAAGACGCCTTCGGGCGCGGAGGCAGCCGGACACATTCGGCGCCTCGTGCGGCATATCCGCCGGCACTGGCCCGAGACGCACATCACGATCCGGGGCGATGGGCACTACGGCAGACCCGAGGTCATGTCGTTCTGTGATGCGCACGGCATCGACTATGTCTTTGGTCTTCCCACCAACGGTGCCTTGCGCACTAATCCCGGCATCCTCGCCGCCGCCGATACCTGCGCGGTCAAG
>NZ_BAAILP010000243.1:0-1377 GCF_054589055.1 Novosphingobium sp. 11B
GCGTAGCGAAGCAATCCAAGGCAGTCTCAAGCCGCCCTGGATTGCTTCGCTACGCTCGCAATGACGACGAGGTAGGGCGCGGAGCAGGCGGGTAACGAAAAGCCCGCACCGTCGCTGACGATGCGGGCCTCGCATGTTCCACGTGGAACGTTTCTCAGTAGTCGTGGTCGATGTCGCCGATGCCGTTCATTCGGCTGCGCAGCGTCTCGGGCTTGCGGACGAGGGTGACGTTGCCCGCGCCGTTGATCTCCACGTCGACCACACCAGTAGCGCCGATGGTCACGTCGCCGACGCCGTTGATGCGGATCGTGGCGTCGCGGCCCTGCACCTTGCCGAGGTCGATGTTGCCCGCACCGTCGGAGGTCACGAAGGTCCGGGCGACCTTGCCCGATGCATCGAGGTCGATGGCACCGCGAGCGTTGATACGCAAGGATTCCTGGTCGAGACCGTGGAGATCCACGTCGCCCGGTGCATCGAGGTCCAGCCCGGCGATCTCGGGAGCGGTGATCCGCACCTTGAGGCCACGATGGATCCGGGCACTGCCGTTAAGCGAGAGGCGGCCGTTTGCCCAGACCAGCCGGTCGACCACGCTGGCGGGGCCTTCGACGGTCATCTCGGCCTTGTCACCACGCGTGAACTCGAGGTCCACCGGCACTTCCATGGCGAGCTGGCTACCCGACTGGATGGCGAACACGCGGGACTTGCGCGGTCCCTGGTCGTGGTGATCGTCGCCGCCGTGGAAGTACCAACCCTTCGTCTCGAATTCCTGTTTCATTTTCTCGCCGCCGAAAGTCCAGGCGAGGGCGAAGGCGGCGATCGACAGGATCAGGCCGCTGGCGAATACGATGAGCAGTTTCCTGAGCATCACTTGGTCCTCCTTGTCGTCGTCAGTCTTCGGGATGGATGGCGGGTTCGAGCACACGGTAGTGCAGGCGGCCGAACCACATGAGGGCGTTGACCACGCCGATGCCCACGATGGTGAGCAGAGCGCCGATGCCGACCGCAGCACTCATGGTGCCGAGGCCCAGCAGGATCGCGATCAGCGGGCCGCCGGGGAAGCCGGAGAAAGGCCCGGCGATCAGCATGAAGCCGCCGCCGACGAAGGCCGCCAGCACCGCCACGAACAGGCCGAAGACCACGCCCAGAACCGGCAGCACGATCGGCAGCAGGATCAGGATGTCGATCGTGGCGAGGCCCATGAAGGCAAGGATCGCGCCCCAGGCGGACGACGGCGTGCGATCACTCTTCCAGTTGCGGAAGCCGGTTTCGAAGCGCAGTTCGCGGGCAAGGCGGCTCGGGTTGCCGAGGGCCGTCGCAACCTCCTCTTCGCTGCGGCCCTCGGCAAGGCCGGCTTCGAAGTGCTCTTCGTAGTCGGCG
>NZ_BAAILP010000243.1:1496-15022 GCF_054589055.1 Novosphingobium sp. 11B
GTCCTGCGGCATGCCCTTGAGGCCCGCCTTCAGGCGCTTGATGAATTCGTTACGCATCATGGCTGGGCTCTCCTTCCTGAATTGGGCCTTCCTGAACGGCAGTCGGCTCTGCGGCATCGTCGAGCAACGCGTCGACGGCCTTGGTGAAGCCGCGCCATTCGGCGATCTGCTCGGCAAGGCGCGAGCGGCCGGTTTCGGTGAGGCTGTAGTACTTGCGGGGCGGGCCGGACGGCGATTCCTCAAGGTAGGTCTTCACTAGGCCTTCGGACTGCATGCGGCGCATCAGCGGGTAGATCGTGCCTTCGCCCATATCGACCGCGTCGGCCATGCGGCTCGCGATCTCGTAGGCGTAGCTGTCCCCCCGCGAGAGCAGCGCCAGGACACAGAGCCCCAGCACCCCTTTCTTCAATTGGATTTCGATTTCGGACATCGAATCATCTCCTGCGGATGTCCATCGTATATAACCAGCTACTGTGTGTTGCAAGATACCTTGCTTAGAAAAGTACAGGTCGAGGCAAGATACCTTGCTATCGATAGGTATCGATCAATGGACTTCGGCTGATTTCCGGGGTTTTCGGCGGGGAGGAGGGCAGCTAGATTGCGGCGCGATGACCACGCCTTACCATCCTCCGGTCAAACGTTCGGTGGAGATCGCCGGGCACAAGACCTCGATCAGCCTCGAGCCGGTGTTCTGGGACCTGCTCAAGCGCGCCGCCGCGCAGGAGGGGTTGCCGGTGAACGCGCTCGTCGCGCGGATCGATGCGGAGCGACTGGAGGCCGAGACGCCGCCGGGGCTGGCCGGGGCGGTCAGGGTCTGGCTGGCGACTTCGGCTCTGGGCTAGCCTTCAGGCGGCGCGGCTGAGCCTCGGTTCGGCGGGCTTACGCATCAGCATGTCGAGGCTGACCGGCCCCCATCCAAGTCCGTGCGCGGCCACGCAGTTGTGACCGGGGCGGCTCCACGCGTACCGGGTATGGCCGTGGAGTACGAGCGCATCGTCTTCCAGCGCCTTCGCGGGGTCGTTGATGAGGGTAAGGGTGCCGTGGGCCGTATCCAGGCGCTGCATGTCGCAGACGCTGGCGTAGCGGCCCGTTGCGAGACAATTCCACGCTTGCGGGTCATTCGGTCCACGCACAAGGTGCTTGATGCCGGGAAGGCTGCCGAGATGGACGGGGTTTCCGACATTGCCGAGAATCCAGACGGTGTCGTCGTCGGCCACGCGGGCGCGCCAGACCTCGCAGATGCGGCGGGTCATCTCGGCGCTATCGGGAAAGCCGTAGGGAATCGCGTGAAGGGCGCTCTCGCCGTTGAAGTTCAGGTCCGCGACAAAGTGGATCGCCATCATCTTCTTCCCGTCCCGGAGGCGGCCATCCCGGCGCTCCGACAAGGGTTTCAACGGGTTAGGTAAACAATTCGTTCCAGCCAGGATGCGGGGAATCAGCCAGGCCGCGGGAATTTGCGACGGATGGCAAAAGGGCGGGGAAGCCTTTGCTTCTCCCGCCCTTTCTAGCGACCGCGACTGGTGATCAGTATGTCGATGGAGGATCGCTCGCCGGGAAGCTCTCGTCGATCGCTTCGTCGGTCTTGTCCCAACTCTTGGGCGGCGAACTCATGTGTTCCGGCCCGGAATCGCGCACGCCGCCGGCGAACTCGGCTTCCTGCTTCTTCTCGGTCGCGTATTTGTAGAGGGCGTAGCCGACCGCTCCGGCGGCCGCCAACTTGATGAGGCCCATGTTCGTCTCTCCTCTCGGCAGTTCGAGGAGCAAACGCGCCATGGGCCTTCGGAGTTTCCTCAGTCGCCGCCGACGCGTTCGATCTGCGCGCCGACCAGTGCCAGCTTCTCCTCAAGGCGCTCGTAGCCGCGGTCGAGGTGGTAGAGGCGGTGCACCTGCGTCTGGCCCTTTGCGGCGAGACCGGCGATCACGAGGCTCATCGAGGCGCGCAGGTCGGTCGCCATGACGTCGGCGCCGGTGAGGCCCTGCACGCCGTGGACGATCGCGGTGCGACCCTTGGTCTCGATCCGCGCGCCCATGCGGTTGAGTTCGGGAACGTGCATGTAGCGGTTCTCGAAGATCGTCTCGGTCAGCACGCTGGAGCCTTCGGCCATGCACAGCAGGGCCATCAGCTGCGCTTGCATGTCGGTGGCGAAACCGGGGTAGGGGGCGGTGGAGATCGTGACGGGCCGCAGCTTGCCGTCCGAGGCGACATGGAGGCCGTCGGCCTTGGGCTCGACGTGGACGCCTGCATCGCGCAGCGCCTGCACGGTAGCTTCCATGTCCTCGATCTTCGCGCCTTTGAGCAGCACTTCACCGCCGGTGATGGCGGCGGCGCAGGCGTAGGAGCCGGCCTCGATGCGGTCGGGCATGACCATGTAGGTCGCGCCGTGGAGGCGGTCGACGCCGTGGATGGTGAGGTCGCTGGTGCCGATACCCTCGATCTGCGCGCCCATCGCGACGAGCAGGTTGCACAGATCGACGATCTCCGGCTCGCGCGCGGCATTGTGCAGGGTGGACTTGCCCTTGCACAGCACGGCGGTCATCAGCGCGTTCTCGGTGGCGCCCACGGAGACGACCGGGAACGAGTAGCGCCCGCCCGGCAGGCCGCCGTCAGGGGCGATGGCGCGCACGTAACCGGCGGCCAGTTCGATCGTCGCGCCCAGCGCTTCCATGACCTTGAGGTGCAGGTCGATCGGGCGGTTGCCGATGGCGCAGCCCCCGGGCAGCGACACGGTCGCCTCGCCCATGCGCGCCAGCATCGGTCCAAGGACGAGGATCGAGGCGCGCATCTTGCGCACGAGGTCGTAAGGCGCGACCGAACTGGTGATACGCGTGCCCTGAAGGGTCATCACGCGGCCGAAGTCTTCCGGACGGCTGCCCGCGATCGCGGTGGAGACGCCGAACTGGTTCATCAGGTGCTGGAAACCGTCGATGTCCGCCAGACGCGGCAGGTTGCGCAGCGTCAGCGGTTCTTCGGTCAGCAGCGCGCAGGGCAGCAGCGTGAGCGCGGCGTTCTTGGCGCCGGAAACGGGAATGGTGCCGGAAAGGCGCTTGCCGCCCTCGATGATGATCTTGTCCATCACCGTCCTTTAGCGCCAAACGCGCGTGCTTCAACGGGATCGGATGCAATTTCGCGGCGGATTAAGGGTTCGGTAAGATTAACATGGGGTTGTTGCGCTAAGACTATTTCCGGGCTTTAAACGCAACCGCAACATGAGCGAGGCATTATCCAGACCCATGAGTGACTCGAACTTCCGCAAGCCGGTCCGAAAAGCCGTCTTTCCCGTCGCCGGTCTCGGCACCCGTTTCCTGCCCGCCACCAAGGCGATTCCGAAGGAACTTCTTCCGGTCGTCGATCGACCTCTGATCCAATACGCCGTCGATGAGGCGCGCGAAGCCGGAATCGAGGAATTCGTCTTCGTGACGGGCCGCGGCAAGACCGCGATCGTCGAGCATTTCGATACCGCTTACGAACTCGAAGCGACGATGACCGGGCGCGGCAAGTCGCTCGACCCGCTTGAGCCGACCCGCATCCAGCCCGGCAACCTCGTCACCGTGCGTCAGCAGGTGCCGCTGGGCCTCGGTCACGCGGTATGGTGCGCCCGCGCCGTCGTGGGGGATGAGCCTTTCGCGATCTTCCTGCCCGACGAACTGATGTACGGCACGCCCGGCTGCATGGCGCAGATGATCGAGGCCTATAACGAAGTGGGCGGCAACCTCGTCTCGGTGCTGGAAGTGCCGCATGAGGAAGTGTCGAGCTACGGCGTGATCGCGCCCGGCGAGAGCCGGGGCAATCTCACCGAGGTCAAGGGTCTGGTCGAGAAGCCCAAGGTGGACGAGGCGCCTTCGAACAAGATCGTCTCGGGCCGCTATATCCTCCAGCCCGAAGTGATGGGTCTGCTTGAAACGCAGGGGAAGGGCGCGGGCGGCGAGATCCAGCTGACCGATTCGATGGCCAAGCTGATCGGCCAGCAGCCGTTCCATGCGGTGACCTTCAACGGCCGCCGTTTCGACTGCGGTTCGAAGGTCGGCTTCGTGGAAGCGACGCTGGCGATCGCGCTCGATCGTCCCGACATGCGCGACGATGTGCGCGCGATCGCGAAGAAGCTGCTGGGCTGATCAGACAAGCCGAATGGCGATGAAAAAAGCGCGCTGCTGTAAGGCGGCGCGCTTTTTCGTGCGCAATCGGGAGGGCGTGCTGGACCCTTCGACAAACTCAGGGTGAGCGGGGTATGGGGTAAACCTCCCAATCCTGCTCAGGCTGAGCTTGTCGAAGCCCTCCGGGGCACAGAACGTTACTGCCGGACTGGATCCGTCAGCCGCGCCATGATCGAGGCGACGTAGGCCCGGGTCTCGCGGATATTGGGAATGCCCCCGGCCTTGAGCACGCGGGCGGGACCGGCGTTGTAGGCCGCCAGCGCCTTTTCCAGATCGCCGCCGAAGGCATCGAGTTGCATGCGCAAGTAGCGCGCGCCGCCCTCTAGGTTGGCCATGGGATCGGCGGGATCGACGCCCATCTGCGCGGCGGTGCCGGGCATCAGCTGGGCCAGCCCACGCGCACCGACGGGTGAGAGCGCCAGTTCGTTCCAGCGGCTTTCCTGCCAGACCACCGCTTCCAGCAGAGTCGGGCTGATGTCGTACTTGGCGGCTAGCTGGGCGACGCGCTCACGCCAGCGGGTCGGGCCTGCCGCGTCGAGTGCTTCGGTGATCGATTGCGGGTGCAGGCGGGAATCGACCTCCATTGGGGTCGATTCCACCTGCTCGGGCGCGCGAGCGACGGTGCTGCCGATGAAGCCCACGCCCGACGACTGATCTACTTGCGCGAGGTCGGATGCGGCGGGGAGGGTAGCCGGGCCTCCGGCGACCCATTCGGCCCCCGCATTGCCGATCTGCAAGACGTCCGCGCAGGCCATGCCGGGCATGGCCATGCAGGAAACGGCGACGAGCACCCCGAATGCCTCGATCCGCTTCATCGATTCGTGTCCCTCACCATGGCTGCCGTCCTACCGCATCCGCGAGATCGAGTCACACGCGGATGCGGTAGAGCCGGGTTACCGGATGCCCAGCGCGGTGCGGATCGAGCGCCAAGACAACAGCTTGAAGTTCTGCGCCTTGGGGGCGTTGTCGCCGTCCTGCGCCATGAACAGCCCTTCGGGATACTGCGGTCCGAAGTCGCCGAGCACGACTTCGATGCCGTCGGTATCGCTGGTGCCGCCGATGGCGCCCCCGTTGATACGGAAGCGGCCTGCGGGCTTGCCGGTGGCGAGATCAAACAGCGCATAGGCGTTGTCGCCCTGGCTGGAGGCGACGAGCCAGGCGCGGCCTTCGGCGTTGCGGGCGATGGCAAGGCCCTCGATGTCGTCGACCAGACCGTCCGCCTCGCCGACGCGGGCGTAGGAGGATGCGGTCAGCGTTGTCGGTGAGAGCGGCACCTTCCAGATCGCCACGTCCTCCTCGGCGACGTAGAGCGTCTTCGTCACGTCATCGACGACGCAGCCCTCGGACTGGGTCGCGAACTTGACGTCGCGCAAGTGCTCGGCCGCGATCTTGCCGGCCTTCTCGACGAGGCGGCTCTCGGCGACCGTACCGTCCTTGAGCACGACGTAGGCGCGGGCGAGTTCGCCCGCCGCGAGCGGAGCACCCATGCAGAAGCCGTAGGCCTCCGCCGGGGCATGGCCGGCGGGCAGGAACGTTCCGGAGCCGAGCACCGAGAGCTTGCCGGTCGCGCCGTCGAGGCCGAACAGGGCGATGCGCGGTTCGGCGCGGTCGGTACGATCGCTGGCGCCGACGAGGATGCGGGTGGAGCCGTCCGCCATGCGCACTTCGCGCAGGTCCGCGTTGTTGAGCGCACCGGCGGGCGAGAAGTCCTTCACCGTACCGTCAAGGCCGTAGACGTAGAGCCCCGCCTTCTTGTCGGTGCCCAGGATCAGGCTGGCGGCGGGATTCGCCGCATTGCGCCAGATCGCCGGATCGTCCGCCGCATCGGCATTGCCGGTGCCTACGGGCGCGGTCTCGCCTTCTGCCGGGATATCGGTGGCGGGATAGTAGGGACGTGGGGCCTCGGGGGCAGCGGTGCCGGGGGCGATGGTCGTCGTCGCGCAGGCGGAAAGCAGGAGGGCCGGGAGCAAAGCCCCCGACCCCAGCTTCACGACATCGGCGATGTTCGTGAGGTTGCGCTTCATCAGAACGACATCCTTGCGCCGAACTTCACGGTCGAGCCGTATTCCTCGTACTGGAGGAGACGCTGCGCGCCCGCGTAATTCTGGTAGGCGTAGTACTTGGCGTTGTTCACGTTGACCCAGTCGGCGAAGAGGCGGATGTTCTCGGTGACCTTGTACTTGGCCGAGAGGTCCAACTGGAAGTGCTGGTTGACGATGCGGTCCTGATCCACGGCGTCGCCCACCTCGTCGAGGTACTTGTCGCGGAAGGTCCCGGCGGCACGCAGACTGATCGGACCCTTCTCGTAGCCCAGAACGACGTTGAAGGTGTTCTTCGACGACTTGGGCAGGTTGATTCGGCGCGCGATCTGGTCACCCTCGTCGTTCTCGTAAAACACCGAGCCGCGGGCATAGGTATAGGTGTAGTTCACCTGCGTGAGCAGTCCGTCGAACGGCGCCGGCAGCATCGAGAAGACCTGACTGTAGCCAAGCTCGATCCCGGCGATCTCGGCCTTGTCGCCGTTCACCGCCTGCTGGACTTCGGTGTACTCGACGCCGTTGAAGGTGCCGCTGGCGGTCGAGGTCTGGTCGTAGATGTAGTCCTTGACCGACTTGTAGAAGGCCCCGAACGTCAGCGCACCGTTGTTGGCGAAGTAGTATTCGAAGCCTGCGTCGAAGTTCCAGGACTGGTAAGGCTTGAGCGCGGGGTTGCCAAATGTGCCCTCGCCGTCCTCGTTGATGGTATAGCTCGGCGCCATGTCGCCAAGGTTCGGGCGCACGACCGTCTTGTAGCCGGCGAAGCGCGCGACAAGGTTCTGCTGCGGGCTGTAGCGCACCGTCAGGCTGGGCAGCCAGTTGGTGTAGTTGCGCTTGTAGGTAACCGGCGAGACGGCGATGACGGCGTCGCCGTCGTCGTTCTCCGAAACCGCGACGAGGTTGCCGCTCATGTCATTGTGGGTACGCTCCACGCGCACGCCGCCGATCACGCGCAGCGTCGCAGAGTCCCACCGGCCGAGCAGGTAGGCGGCGGTGACGTCTTCCTTGACCTTGTAGTCGCTGGTCGAGCTGTCGATCAGGCTGTCGTCTTCGTTCAGTTCGAAGCCGGCGCTGTTGGCGAGGTAGAAGTCGGCCGAACCGCTCTTGTTGGCGACTGGACCCATGTTCAGCAGCCGGTAGGTCTGCTTGCCCAGCACGTCGGCGAGGGTGAAGTCGCCGTCGTAGTCGTCGAAACGGCTCATGTTGAAGTTGTAGGACTTCGTGCGCCAGCGTGCCTTGGCGCCGCCCTGGATGGTGAAGTCGCCGTTGTCGCCCGCGAACGTGCGTGCGAGGTCGGCCTTGGCGGCCCATTCCTCGTCCTGGCTGTCCGAGAGGGTGGTCAGTTCGAGGCGGTCGAACTTGTAGTCGCTCGCGGTGTCGATGCCGCTTGAGGTGTAGGTCGGGAAGTACCGGCCAGAGTTGTCGACGGAGACGGCGGCGCCCGAATTGTTCTCGAACTCGCCGGTGAAGCGCATCGGGTCGAGCGAGAAGGTCTCCTTCTCCGTCGATTTGGCGTAGCTGGCCTGCCAGTTGAACTTCCAGGTTCCGGTGTCTGTATCGCTGCCGATCGATACGGTACGGATACGCTGGCGCTCGAAGCGGTCCTTGAGGTCGCGTTCGACGGTCAGTTTGTCGCCGTCGTCGAGGTCCGCGGTGTCGAAGCTGACCGTCGAGCCCGAGGCCGTTGCAAGATCGCCGAAGTCGCCGAAATCGAAGGTCGTGCGGCGGCGGTATTCATGGTCGTCGAATTGCGACCAGTTGCCGCGCACGTAGGCCTTGGTCGTGTCCGAGACGCGCCAATCGAACGAAAGTGCCGCGTTGATGCGGGTGCGCTCCACGTCGTAGTCGCGGTATTCGAGGGTTTCGCCGTAGACCGCGCCGTCGTCGTTCTCGGTCCAGTCGGCCATCTCGACATTGTCGGTCTCGAACTTGCGCTTGTAGTAGCTGACCGATCCGGCGACGCCGAAGTCCTCGCCCAGCTTCTGGGTGAAGTCGAACGAACCCTTCGGGGTCACCTTGCCCGAGTAGTCGTTCCAGCTGCCCTCGGCACTGACGTTGTAGCGGTTCTTCTTCGAATCGAAGGCGCTGGTCGTGTTGATCTGGATCGAGGCACCGACGAAGTCGCCGTCCATGTCGGGCGTGAAGCTCTTCTTGACCTCGATCGATTCGATCGTGTCGGCCGAGATCACGTCGAGCGCGACCTGGCGCACGTCGGATTCGGGTGCAGGCACGCGCACACCGTTGAGCGAGGTCGAGTTGAGGTTAGGGTCGAGGCCGCGCACGGCCACAAAGCGCCCTTCGCCCTGGTCGTTGAGGATGTTGACGCCCGGCAAGCGACGCAGCGATTCCGCCACGTTCTGGTCGGGAAACTGGCCGACCGCGTCGCGCGTCAGGACTGATTCAACACCGTCAGCGGCCTTCTGGCGTGACAGGGCGCTGGTGAGGTTCGCGGTCTGCCCGGTGACGAGAATATCGCCACCGCCGATCGCGGGGAGGTCGAAGCTGCCGTCGATCCGGCCCGTGGCGGGCACCGAGACGCTCTTGGTGATCACTTCCGCGCCGACGTAGCGTGCTTCGAGCGTGTAGGTGCCTGCGGGCACGTCACCGAAGACGTAGGAACCGGCGCGGTCGGTCTCGACCTGGCGGTTGAGTTCCACGATGCGCACGGTGGCCGACTGCAGCGCGCGGGTGCCGGTGGCGTCGTTGACGTGGCCGGCGACTTCACCCGCGTGAGCGATGGTGGCGAACGATGCCGAGGCAAGCAGCCCGGCAACGAGCTGAAGCGAACGATTCATGGTGCGGAATATTCCCTGTTGCGGAGTCTAGTGTCCTGGGGACGTGCACCTAGGGTTGCTTCATGACAGTTGCGTGAGATTGGAAAGACACAACGATGACAGTTGCTGTACCGCAACAAAACGTAACAGTCGGCGCGCGGCGCAACGCGAAAACGCGGCGTCAGGTCATCGGATCATGTCAGGGAAAAAGAGAGGGGGAATGGTGCTGCTAGGGAGGATTGAACTCCCGACCTCGTCATTACCAATGACGCGCTCTACCACTGAGCTACAGCAGCACATATTCCAGGCCCGGGTAACCGGGGCGTCTGTCTGCCGGGCCAGAAGCCCCCGAGACAGGGGGGCGCTATTGTCCGCGCGGCGTTCGATTGTCAAGCGCCTCTTGTGCTTTCTTTTTCGGAGCGGCAATGCAGCGGGCGATGAACGCGCCGCCATCGCCTCGAAAACCCACGAAGGAAGAGCGTCTCGCCGCCAAGCTGCGCGAGAACCTGCGTCGCCGCAAGGCGCAGGCTCGTGCCGTATCGACGCTTGGCGAAGCGGTCGAGGAGGGCGAATCGCCCGACAGCAAACCGCCACTGGCCAAATCGCCACCGGAAAGCTAGGGGCTGCGGCAAGACCGCGTCGGTCCTTGACAGTATAGGGAGCCTACATTGCCTCGCCTGATCCTGCTTCGCCACGGCCAGAGCCAGTGGAACCTTGAAAACCGCTTCACCGGCTGGTGGGACGTCGACGTCACCGAAAAGGGCGAGGCCGAGGCCCGCGCTGCCGGTGCGCTGCTCAAGGACAAGGGCCTGCTGCCCGACGTCGCCTTCACCTCGCTGCAGACCCGCGCGATCAAGACGCTGCATTTCGCGCTCGAAGCCGCCGGTATCCTGTGGATCCCCGAAACCAAGGACTGGCGCCTGAACGAGCGTCACTACGGCGGCCTCACCGGCCTCGACAAGGCCGAGACTGCGGCCAAGCACGGCGACGAGCAGGTCAAGGTATGGCGCCGCAGCTTCGACATTCCGCCGCCGGTCATGGACAAGGGCAGCGAGTTCGACCTCTCGGCCGAACCGCGCTACGCGGGCATCGATACGCCGATGACCGAGAGCCTCAAGGACACCATCGCGCGCGTCCTGCCGTATTACGAAGGCTCGATCGTGCCGCACCTCCATGCCGGTTCGACCGTGCTGGTCGCCGCGCACGGCAATTCGCTGCGCGCGCTGGAAAAGCACCTCTCGGGCATCTCCGACGAAGAGATCACCGGTCTGGAGATCCCGACCGGCCAGCCGATCGTCTACGAGCTCGACAACGATCTCAAGGTGCTCGACCGCTACTACCTCTCGGAGCGCTGATCCGTGACTGCACCAGTTGCAATCGTCATGGGCAGCCAGTCCGACTGGCCGACCATGATCAAGGCCGCCGAGATGCTCGACAAGCTGGGCGTCGCTTATGACGCCCGCATCGTCTCGGCACACCGCACGCCCGAGCGGCTGGTGGACTTCGCGCATGGCGCGGACGGCGAAGGCTTCAAGGTGATCGTCGCCGGGGCAGGGGGCGCCGCCCACCTGCCCGGCATGATTGCCGCGATGACGCATCTTCCGGTGCTCGGCGTGCCGGTGCAGAGCAAGGCGCTGTCGGGACAGGACAGCCTGCTCTCGATCGTGCAGATGCCTGCGGGTATCCCCGTCGGCACGCTGGCGATCGGCGAGGCGGGCGCGGCCAATGCCGGTTTGCTGGCGGCGGCGATCCTGGCCACCTCGGACGAGGCGCTGGCGGGACGCCTCAAGGACTTCCGTGCGGCGCAGACCGCGAGTGTGGCGGAAAAGCCGGTCTGATGTTTCCCGCTTGGCTGAGGTGCTTCGACACGCTCAGCACGAGCGGGGTTGGGTTTTAGAATTTCAGCACTAAGTCCGCTCACCCTGAGCTTGTCGAAGGGCACCGGCACAAGGCAGGCGTAAAGGCGTAATGATCTCTCCCGGCGAAACCATCGGCATTCTTGGCGGCGGCCAGCTCGGGCGGATGATCGCCATGGCGGCGGCGCAGCTTGGCTACCGCTGCCACGTCTACGCGCCCGAGGCGGACTCGATCGCCGCCGACGTCTGCGCCCAGTTCACGTGCGCCGCCTGGGACGATGCCGAGGCCATGGCGAAGTTCGCCGCCGACTGCGCGGTGGTGACCTACGAGTTCGAGAACGTCCCCGTCGGCCCGCTCGCGGCGCTGGGCGACACGCCGCTGCTCGCCCACGCCCGCGCTCTCGAAACCGCGCAGGACCGCCTGAACGAAAAGCGCTTCGTCACTGACCTCGGCGGCACCCCCGCCCCCTTCGCCCCGGTGGATAGCGCGGAGGATCTTGCACAGGCCATCGCCGCGATCGGCGCGCCGGGCATCCTCAAGACCCGCCGTGACGGCTACGACGGCAAGGGCCAGTGGCGCATCATGACGCCTAGGGACGCCGCCGCGCTGGACCTGCCCGCGACGCCGCTGATCTACGAAGGCTTCGTCACCTTCTTCGCCGAGTTCTCGGTGATCCTGTGCCGCGGGGCGGACGGCGAGGTGCGCTTCTTCGACAGCGCCCACAACGTCCACGAGGGCGGCATCCTGGCGCTCAGCACCGTGCCCGCGCCCGCCGACCTGCTGGAGCAGGTGCCCGCCGCGCGCGAACTCGCGACGAAGGTTGCCGATGCGCTGGACTACGTCGGCGTGCTGACGCTGGAATTCTTCGCCACGAAGGACGGCCCCGTCTTCAACGAGATGGCCCCGCGCGTCCACAACTCGGGCCACTGGACCATCGAGGGTTCGGTCACCAGCCAGTTCGAGAACCACGTCCGCGCAATCTGCGGGCTACCGCTGGGTGACACCGGCCTTGCCGCCAAGGGCGTGGAGATGCGCAACCTCATCGGCGACGAGGCGCACGACTGGCCGACGATCCTTGCCGATCCGGCCAACCACCTGCACCTCTACGGCAAGGCCGCCGCCCGTCCGGGGCGCAAGATGGGCCATGTGACGCGGCTGATCCTGAGCTGATGGCGCAGGAGGTCTTCCTCATCTACGCCCGCGCCGAAAACGGCGTGATCGGCCGCGACGGCGCGCTGCCCTGGCGGCTGCCGGCGGACCTCAAGCGGTTCAAGGCGCTGACCATGGGCAAGCCGATGGTGATGGGCCGCAAGACCTTCGACAGCTTTCCCGCGCCACTGCCCGGTCGCCGTCACATCGTGCTGACCCGCGACACCGGCTGGAGCGCGGAAGGCGCCGAAGTCGCGCATTCGGTGGACGAGGCGTTGGCGCTTGCCGGAGAAGGCGAAGTCGCGGTGATCGGCGGGGCCGAGATCAATGCTCTCTTCCTCCCGCTCGCCGCCCGGATCGAACTGACCGAGATCGCGGGCGATTACGAGGGCGATACCGTGATGCCCGAAGTCGGCCCCGGGTGGGTTGAAATTGCGCGCGACGCCCATGCGGCGGACGGTGCCCGACCGGCACATGCTTTCGTGACTCTCACACGCGCCCTATAGCCGAGACGCCCATGATTCGCCTCGACAACCGCCAACCCGTTCCCGAATCCCTGCGCGGTGCCGTGCTGGCGCTGGGCAACTTCGACGGGTTCCACCAGGGCCATCAGGCCGTGGTGGGCGAGGCGATCGGCTGGGCGAAGGCGCAGGGCCGCCCGGCCATCGTCGCTACCTTCGACCCGCACCCCGTCCGCCACTTCAAGCCTGATGCCGAGCCCTTCCGCCTGACGACTCTGGAGCAGCGGCAGGAACTGTTCGCGGCTGCCGGCGCGGATGCGATGCTGGTGCTGCACTTCGATTCGGCGATGGCGGCGATGCCCGCCGTGCAGTGGATCGAGGAGATGCTGGTGCGTCACATGGGCGCGGTCGGCGTCGTCACCGGCGAGGATTTCACGTTCGGCCGCGCCAAGGGCGGCAATCCGCAATTGCTGCAAGAGGTCGGCGCGGCGCACGGGCTTGAGGGGCGCACCGTCGGCCCGGTCAGCGACGCGGGCGGCACCGTCTCGTCGAGCCGCATCCGCGAGGCGCTCAAGTCCGGCGACTGCCAACTGGCTGCGCGCCTGCTGACACGGCCGTTCTCGATCCGGGGCCGGGTGCAGCATGGCGACAAGCTGGGCCGCACTATCGGCTTTCCCACCGCCAACCTCGACATGGCGAACTACCTGCGCCCGCTCTACGGCATTTATGCGGTGACCGGCCGCATGCCCGACGGCCGCGTGGTTCACGGCGCCGCGAACATCGGCATCCGCCCGACCTTCGACCCGCCCAAGGAACTGCTGGAGCCGCACTTCTTCGACTTCGCAGGCGACCTCTACGGGCAGGAGATCGAGGTGGCATTCCACCACTTCCTGCGGCCCGAGGCGAAGTTCGATTCGCTCGACGCGCTGATCGAGCAGATGGACCGGGACTGCGTGAAAGCGCGCGAATTGCTGGCGGGGCTATCCTGACGTCGTCCCGGACTTGATCCGGGACCGCTGGCGGTCTTTAGGCGAGCGTTGTCGCGCGGGGTGCCGCGCCCGTGAGGTCGGCTGTTCATGGCCAGCGGTCCCGGATCA
>NZ_BAAILP010000244.1:0-1333 GCF_054589055.1 Novosphingobium sp. 11B
CGTACCATCGGTCCTGGAAAGTCTCGAAAAAGCAAAACGCCCGGTCGTGAGACCGGGCGTTTTTCGTGCGACCGTCGGATGATTCCGATCAGTTGAGAACCGGAAACTCCATGTCCGGCAGTTCGGTGCAGTTGATCTCCTCGGTGATCGCTGCCGCCGTCGCCTTGAGTTCCGCGAGGTGGCGTTCCACCGCCTCGCCCTGCTTCATGGCGGCGGCGAAGTAGATCATCGTCAGCGCCGCTTCGAACTGGCCGTCGCGGAAGATCGGCACCGCCACCGACGAGGTCTTGCCCGGCGTCAGGTTGTGCTGGCCCCAACCGATCGCCGCGTAGCCTTCTTCGCGGATCTTGTTGAGCGTGTTGACCGAGACGTAGGCAGTCAGGTCCTGCTCCGACGGCGAGCCGACGAGCGAAACCCAGTCCATGACGCGGTCGAGCTGTTCCGGCGTCATATGCGCAAGGCACACCCGGCCCGAAGCGCAGTCCATCAATGGCAGACGGAAGCCCGGATAATACCGCTCGAAAGTCAGCGAGGTGTCCGCGTGGGTCGAATCGCGCACGACCATGTGCGTGCCGATGCGAACCGTCAGCGAGACCGGCCAGCCGATCTTGTGCGTCAGCGCCCGAAGATGCCGGCGGCTGTGTTCCACCAGGAAGCTGTCCGCCTGAAAGCCCTGCGACAGCGACTGGACGAGCGCGGTAGGCCGGTAGAACTTGCGCGCCGGCTCCTGCTCGATGAGGCCCTCATGCATCAGCGTCTGCACGATGCGGCAGGCGGTGGGATAAGGGATGCGCCCACGCTTCGAGATCTGCATCATCGAAAGCGAGCCCATCTGATTTATTTCCTGAAGTATCGAAATAGCCCGGCAAACCGCCCGGATCGGTACACCTCGTTCCATAGCTTCACCCTAAACCCGTGTTCTTGATCGGACCCCTCCTCCGATGTTTGTGAAGCTATCGTTACGGCCCCGATTACCGCCTGGCGAATGCTTTTTTATCCGCAGGGTGAGCACAAAATCCGCACACCGACCAAAAAACGGCGGATGTGCGCGTTTATCCGCGCAGCGGATCGCGGTGAAATGCGCCTGTCATATGGTTGATCACGATCAATCCTTTGCTCGCGTCCGGAAGCAAGGCCCGGATTGGCTCCTTCACCAACGGCGAATCCGAATCACTCGGGGCTCGGACGCGAAGAAGTCCACGCTCTCAACTCCGCTCAGGCTGAGCTTGTCGAAGCCCCGGCGGCGAGGCGCTGGCCGCACGCGATGCAGCAGATGGCCCGGCGTTGCGGGCGGGCTTCGACAAGCTCAGCCTGAGCGGGGGATGGTTTTGGG
>NZ_BAAILP010000244.1:1430-23167 GCF_054589055.1 Novosphingobium sp. 11B
GGACCGCGACAGATTCGCTTCGCAATGACGATTCCAAGAAAGCGAGCCGGGCTGGCGCGCATCACCGGGCGCGACTATCCGTAGAACGGACATGCCGCGCCGATCGCTCGACGGCGCCTCTTGCCCATTCCAATGCGTGACGTGATGACCAGCCAATCTGCTCCGAGAACGCTCTACGACCGCCTCTGGGACGCGCACACGGTCGTGCGCGGGGAGGCTGGCAAGGACCTGATCTATATCGACCGCCACCTCCTGCACGAGGTGAGCACCCCGCAGTCCTTCGAGCTGCTGCGCGACAATGCCCTTACGGTGCGCCGCCCGGTGACGCAGCTGGCGGTGCCAGACCATGCCGTGCCGACCTCGGAGCGCGGCGGCGCGATCAAGGGCGAACTCGCGCGCAAGCAGGTCGCGCTGCTGGAGGCGAACTGCGCCGAGTTCGGCATCGAATACCTCGCGCTGGAAGGCGAGCGGCAGGGCATCGTCCATGTCATCTCGCCCGAGCAAGGCTTCACGATGCCCGGCATCTCGCTAGTCTGCGGCGACAGTCATACCGCCACACACGGCGCCTTCGGGGCCTTGGCCTTCGGCATCGGCGCCAGCGAGTGCGGCACGGTGATGGCCACGCAGACGCTCTGGCAGGCGCGCAACCGGAACCTGCGCGTCCACTACGCCGGGCAGCTGCAGCCGCATGTCACCACCAAGGACATGATCCTCGCCCTGATCGGCACGATCGGCGCGGGCGGCGGCATCGGCCATGCGATCGAGTTCACCGGCGAGGCGGTGCGCGCCGCGTCGATGGAAGCGCGCATGACGCTGTGCAACATGGGCATCGAGGCCGGGTCGCGGGTCGCCCTCGTGGCGCCGGACGAAACCACCTTCGCCTGGCTCAAGGGCCGCCCGCGCGCGCCGCAGGGCGCGATGTGGGATCAGGCCGTCGCCTGGTGGCGCACCCTGCGCTCCGACGACGACGCCGTGTTCGACCGCACCGTCGAGATCGACGCCGCCGCCATCGCCCCGCAGGTGACCTTCGGCACCTCGCCCGATCAGGTCATGGCTGTGGACGGCACCGTGCCCGCCGGCCCTGCCCGCGCGCTGGACTACATGGGCCTTGAAGCGGGCAAGCCGATCGCCGGGATCGGCATCGACTATGCCTTCATCGGCAGCTGCACCAACAGCCGCATCGAGGACTTGCGCGCCGCCGCGGGCGTGATCCGCGGCCGCCATGTCGCCGAGGGTGTCACCGCGATGGTCGTCCCCGGCTCCACCGTCACCAAGCACCAGGCCGAAGCCGAAGGGCTCGACAAGCTGTTCGAGGCGGCGGGATTTGCGTGGCATCACGCGGGCTGCTCGCTCTGCGTGGCGATGAACGGAGACTTCGTGCCCGAAGGCAAGCGCTCCATCTCCACTTCCAACCGCAACTTCGAGGGCCGTCAGGGCGCGGGTGCGCGCACGCACCTCGCCAGCCCGGCGATGGTCGCCGCCGCCGCGATTGCCGGCCACATCGTCGATGTCCGGAAGGAGTTCGCCTGATGCCCGGCTTCACCCCCTTCACCGCCCCCGCCTTCGTGCTGGCGGAGGATGACGTCGACACCGACATCATCTTCCCCGCGCGCTTCCTGCTGCACACCGAGCGCAAGGGCCTCGGCCGCTTCGCCTTTCATGACCGGCCGGCCCTGCTCGAAGCCTACGAGGCTGCGGGCAAGCCGCCGGTCCTGCTGGCGGGCGCCAACTTCGGCTGCGGATCGAGCCGCGAGCATGCCGTCTGGTCGCTCGACGGCATGGGCCTGACCGCCGTGTTCGCGCCCAGCTTCGGCGAGATCTTCCGCGGCAACTGCGCCAACAACGGCATGGTGGCAGGGATGATGGAGCCCGCGACGCTCGCCACGCTGCAGGCGCTGGCGAAAACGGGCAACGACCTTGCCATCGACCTCGCCGCGCAGACCGTGACCTGCGCCGGGCAGGAATTCGCCTTCACCGTTCCCGACAGCGACCGCGAAATGCTGCTCGCCGGCTGGAACAACACCACCCGTATCCTCGCCCTGCACGGGCAGGACATCACCGCATTCGAAAAGGCCCAGCGCTCCGCCGCGCCGTGGCTCTGGACAGAGGAAACTGAAGCATGAGCGCAAACATCCTGAAGGCCAAGCTGGCCAAGGGCGAGTTCTTCCCGGTCCCCGGCGTGCACGACATGATCGCCGCGCTGATGGCGGAGCGCGCGGGCTTCGACGTCGTCTACGGCAGCGGCTACTGGACGACCGCCTCGGGCTACGGCCTGCCGGATGCGGGTATCGTCAGCTACACCCAGATGCTGGACCGCATGGCGACGATCAAGCGCACCATCGGCTCGGCCCTGATCGCGGACGCCGACACCGGCTTCGGCGGTCTTCTCAACGTCCACCATACCGTGAAGGGCTACGAGCAGGCGGGCATCGCCGCGATCCAGATCGAGGATCAGGAATTCCCCAAGAAGTGCGGCCACACCCCGGGCAAGCGCGTCGTCACCACCGAAGAGATGGTCGACAAGATCAAGGTCGCCGCCGAAGCGCGCGAGGACATGCTGATCATCGCCCGCACCGACGCCTACCAGAGCTTCGGCCTCGACGAGACGATGCGCCGCCTCGAAGCCTACGACAAGGCCGGCGCCGACATCCTCTTCCCCGAGGCCGTGACCACGGAGGAAGAGATGCGCAAGGTCTGCGAGACCTTCGGCAAGCCGGTCATGGTCAACATCGCCAACGGCGGCGTGACCCCGCCCTACCCGACCGACGTGCTGGCCGAACTCGGTTTCGCCTTCGCGATCTACCCCGCGCTCACCAGCCTCGTGTCGGCCCGCGCGATGGAGCTGGCGCTGAACCAGCTGCGTGACCACGGCACCGGCGAGCCGACCGAGCCCGGCCTGTTCGATTTCAAGGAATTCTGCTCGCTCGTCGGCTTCGAGGAGGTCTGGGCGTTCGACAAGAAGTGGGCGCGCTGATGGGCACCACGACGCGCGCGGCGGTGCTCGCCCAGTCGGGCGGGAATGCCAAGCCTTACGCCGAGAACGCACCGCTGCGCTTCGCGGAACTGGACCTCGACGCCCCCGGACAGGGCGAAGTGCGCGTCGCCATCGACGCGGCGGGCCTGTGCCACTCCGACCTATCGGTGGTGAACGGCGACCGCGTGCGCCCGATGCCGATGGCACTGGGCCACGAAGGCACCGGCATCGTCGAGGCACTCGGCCCCGGCGTAACCGGCCTCGAGGTCGGCGACCGCGTGGTGCTGGTGTTCCTGCCTTCGTGCGGCCGCTGCACCCCGTGCCTCTCGGGCGAGGGCTACTTGTGCGAGACGGGCGCGGCGGCGAACGGGCGCGGCGAGCTGATCGGCGGCGGCTTCCGTCTGCACGACTGCGGCAGCGACGTGCACCACCACCTCGGAGTCTCGTGCTTCGCGACGCATGTGGTGGTCGATCAGCGCTCGACCGTGAAGGTGGACCGTGACATTCCCGCCGAAGTCGCCGCCGTGTTCGGCTGCGCGGTGCTGACGGGCGTGGGCGCGGCGATCAACAGCGCCGCGATCCGCGCCGGCGAGACAGTGGTGGTCTTCGGCCTCGGCGGCGTCGGCCTTGCGGCGCTGATGGGCGCCGTGGCGAGCGGGGCGGCGACGGTCATCGGCGTGGACCTTGCACCGAACAAGATCGCGCTGGCCGATGATCTCGGTGCGATCGGCACCACCCCGGACCAGCTTGAGGCCGTGATGGCCGAGCATCTGGGCGGGAAGGCCGACGTCGTGATCGAGACCGTGGGCAACGCCAAGGTGCTGGCCTCGGCCTATACCGCAGCGCGTCGCGGCGGCCGTGTCGTCACCGTGGGCCTGCCCTCCCCCGAGCAGCGGCTCGACCTGCAGGCCGTCTCGCTGGTGGCCGAGGGCAAGTCGCTGATCGGCTCCTACATGGGCTCGTCGATCTCGGCGCGCGACATTCCGCGCTACGTGGCGATGTGGAAAGCCGGCCGCCTGCCGGTGGACCGCCTCATCAGCTCCACGCACAAGCTGGACGACCTGAACGAAATGCTCGACGCGATGGATCGCGGCGAGGCGATCCGCCAGATCATCCGGTTCTGAGGCATGGCCTCACCTCCGTCATTGCGAGCGTAGCGAAGCAATGACGAGCGGGGGAAGTGGGGCAGGTGAACATGCACGTCGAAATCCAACAGGCGGGCAAGGCACTGCAGCCTCCTTGCCCGCAGCCGGCAGCTGGGATCGACTGATGCTTGCAGCGATAGGCTGCATCTATCAGGGATTCCTGCATGTCATTCAGGCTCGCTTTTCTGGCCGCGCTGAGCGCCGCCACCGCCATGCCGCTTGCGCCAGCCACCGCGCAGCAGCCGGTACAGCTTGATCCGTCCACTTGCGTCACACCGCCGTTCTATTCCGGCCCAGCCCCGTTCAAGTCGGTCGAACAGCTTCCCGACCAGCGCGTCACCTTCCGCATCTGCGCGCCTGATGCGAAAGAGGTGCTGCTCACCAGCACCGACATCGCGAAGATCATCCCGATGGGCTTCCCGCCAGGTACGCCGCAGGGCCTGACGATGGCGAAGGACAAGACCGGCCTGTGGACCGTCACCACGCCCCAGCCCGTCCCCGCCGACACCTCCCGCTTCGCCTTCCGCGTCGATGGCGTGAAGACGCCCGATCCGCTCGGCAAGACTTTCTCCGAGGAACTGAAGGGCATCAATTCCACCTTCGAGGTCATCGGCCCCGAAGGCGCGTTCCAGACGTGGGATGCCAAAGTCGCCCACGGCACCGTCTCGACCGTCGAGTATTGGTCCAATTCGCTCGGCATCAAGCGCCGCGCCCATGTCTACACGCCGCCCGGCTACACGAAGGACGCGCGCAAGTACCCGGTGCTCTATCTGGTCCACGGCGCGGGTGACAGCGACGACAGCTGGACCAGCGTCGGCCACGCCAACCTGATCCTCGACAACTTGATCGCCAGCGGCAAGGCCGTGCCGATGATCGTCGTCATGCCGGACGGCCATACACCGCTGCGCGAAGGCGTCATGACGCTCGACAACCCGGACTTCGGCAACGAACTGATCAAGGACCTGATCCCTTACGTCGACGCCAACTACCGCACCGACGCGCGCCCGGCAACGCGGGCGATGGCGGGACTGTCGATGGGCGGATCGCACACGCTGCGCAACGGGTTGACGCATCCCGACCTGTTCCGCTGGATCGGCGTGTTCTCGATGGGTCTGGGCGTTGGTCCCGACAAGGGCCGCGTGGACGAATACGCGAAGACTTATGATGCCGCGCTCAAGCAATCGGCGCGCGATCTCAGGCTGCTCTACTTCGCGATGGGCAAGGACGACTTCCTCTACGGCACCGTCGCGCCGACCCGCGCGCTGTTCGATCGCTACCACATCGCGTATCATTACAACGAGACCGGCGGCGGGCATGAATGGCCCAACTGGCGCCGCTACCTCGCGGACTTCGCGCCGAGGCTGTTCCGCTAGGCCGAGGGGCTTCGACAAGCTCAGCCTGAGCGGGGTGGAGAGGGCCGTGACTACTGGTCCCTGCACCACCCCCGCTCACCCTGAGCCTGTCGAAGGGTCGCAGCACCGCCCTCTCCATCTGGCGATCAATTTACTGTTGCACCCTAATAGATTTCCGATTCTCGATCATTCTCGCCTCGCCAGAAAGGCAGAGGGAAGACAGGGATGACACAGGACAGCCGGGCCACCGGCGAATTGACGGTAATCCAGCTCGAAGTCGAACCGGCTAGCGCCGAGGCGCTGGCGCCGTTCGGCGCGATCGTCGGCCGCGAGGCGCCGGTCACGCCGGTCTCGGTCGACTTCTACAAGGGCGCGGTGAAGATGAGCTACCCGGCGCGCTTTCTATGCGAGCATCCGGTGGAGATCACCCTCGCGCAGATGGACCGCCGCCAGGGCGAAGTGCGCTACATGGAGCGCCATTTCCAGCACACGCAGGCATTCCTGCCATTGGGCGGCAAGCCCTTCGTCGCAGTCATGGCCCCTCCCGGCGAGGACGACCTGCCCGACTTGTCGAAAGTCCGCGCTTTCCGCTTCGACGGCAGCGCCGGCTTCGCCATGCACATCGGCACCTGGCACGAATTTCCCTTCGCGGTGGAGGACGGCACTGACCTCGTCGTGATCCTCTCCAGCCAGACCGGCTACGACCTCAAGGCCAAGGACGCGCAGACCGAGGAAGCCCACGGGCCGGACCTCGACAAGAAGGACATCGTGGCGCGCACCGGCCACGTCTTCCGTTTCGATCTGGGAGTGAACTGACAGTGGCGGACCGCATCAACCTCGACCGCAAGGCGCACTCCAAGGGCAGCCAGCCGGTCATCTTCGAAAGCGAGACGACCGACGCCCTCGCCGGCATGGTGCTGGCGCTGCTGGGCGAAGTCGTGGTCCTCAAGGACCGCCTCGACGCGAACGAACGCCTGCTCGCGGCGGCGGGCTTGCACGGTCCGGCGGACATCGACATGTTCGCACCCGACGCGCAGACGAAGACGGAGCGCAGCGCCTATCGCCAGGCGATCTACGACCGCGTGCTCGGCTCCGCCCGCGACAAGCTGATGCCCGAGGCACTCGCACAGCAGAACGACTACGAAGGCGTCCTCGACGCCGTGACCCGCGACTGAGGCAGGAGGATCACCCATGGAACAGTACCGCCAGGAACACTTCGGCCACGCGGTCATGCCGCAGGCCACTCATGACGAGCAGGCGATGGAGGACCATTTCCTCGCGATGCGGGCGTGGACCAACCGCAACATGGACCCGCTCGACCGCCGCCTGCTGGACGAAGTGATCGTCCCCGGGATCGAGAAGAAGACCGGCACGAAGCCCACCTCCAGCGCGCAGGTCCGTCAGGCGCTGGAAGCGCATCCGCTGCACCAGTACTGGCTGACGCTCTCGCTCACCTACCAGGACCGCATCTGGCAGGCGCTGGACGGCGCGATCGACCGCCAGTACGACGAACTCGCAGGCAAGGTGAAGGCGCAGGTGGCCGAGCCCAAGGGCTCGCTGCGGCTGAACCCGGAGCTTGAGATCCCGCGTTACATCGCCGCCTTCGACCATCACCGGATGCCGGGCAGCTACGTGGTCGATACCGCGCAGGACGATTTTCGCGCCGGGGCGCTCTACGACCGCTTCGCCTCGACCTACCTGCGCAACCTCAACGGTGGATGGAAGAACGACGGGCGCGGGCACAGCCTCGCCAGCCACGTTCAGGACTTCTACCCGGACTTCAAGCCGAAGCGCATCCTCGACCTCGGCTGCTCGGTGGGCCATTCGACCGTCGCCATCGCGCAGGCTTTCCCGGACGCGGAGATCTTCGCGCTCGACGTCGGCGCGCCGATGCTGCGCTATGGCCATGCCCGCGCGGAATCGATGGGCGTGCCGATCCACTTCAGCCAGCAGGACGCCGAGCATACCGACTTCGCGGACGGCAGCTTCGATCTCGTCTGCTCGTCTGCCGTGATGCACGAGACTTCGGCCAAGGGAATGCGGCAGATCTTCAAGGAATGCCATCGCCTGCTGCGGGACGGCGGCGTGATGTGCCACGTGGACGTACCGCCGCGCCACGAGCACCTGTCGCTCTGGGACCAGATGCGCTGCGACTTCGAGAGCCACTACAACAACGAACCGTTCATGACCTCGCTGGCGCGGATCGACTGGCACAAGGTCGCCGTCGATGCCGGTTTTGCGGGTGACACGGTGCTGGTGGGCTACCGCAAGGGCACGTCTTACCTGAAGCCCGATCGCGAGGACTTCTTCACCGAAGGCCACCCGCAGGGCCAGGCGATGATCGGCAGCTGGTACGCCTGTTCGGCGATGAAGTGAGGCCTTAGCGTCGTCCCGGACTCGATCCGGGACGACGTCATTTCCCCGCCACGCGCTTCAGGAACGGCATCGCCGTGTCCACCGAGCGCGCGGGGCAGTCCATCGGCATCATGTGCCCGCACTGCGCCACCACCTCGAGGCGCTTGTCCTTCGCCCCGAGCAGGTCGAGCGCCTGCCGCCCGTCCTTCTCCAGCGGCACTTCATGGTCGTCAGAGGACCACAGCAACAGGCTCGGCACGGTGATCGCGCGCAAGTCATCCGGGGTGCGCGCGAACGCCAGCGAGCCCGTCGCCGCCTTCATCGCGCCCGCCGTGGTCGCCGGATCGCGCATCGCGCGGTTGTTGAGGTCGGTCCACTGATCCACCAGTCCGGGCGTGACCGCCTTCGCGTCCAGCATGTTCGCCAGCATGATCTGGCGCCAGAATTCAGGCTCGTGCCAGCCGGGATGCTTCGCATCCTGCGCCACCGCATCCTTGAGCGCCTGCGGCATCGCCGCGTAGTCGATCTTGAGCGGCCCGGCGGCTATGTTCGAGAGGATCACGCCCGAGACCCGCTCGGGCCGCGCGACGGCGTAGGCAGCGGTTTGCACACCCGCACTGGAGGTGCCGACGATGACGAAGCGGCGGACGCCGAGCTTGTCCATCAGCGCGTCGATCACGGCAATGCGCTGGCTCAGTTCATAATCGTTGCGCGGGTTCGGACCGGACAGGCCGAGCGGCGACTGGTCGAAGCGGATTACCCGGTAATGGCGCTTCAGCTTCGCCGCCCAGCCGTCCCACTGCCGCAAGTTCGCATAGGAGCCATGCAGCAGCAGGATCGCCGGACCGCGCCCTTCGTCGACGTAGTGCAACGGCTCCCCGGCAATGGTGTCGAAGTGCGAAGCCGGGAGGGCGTAGCGTTCGCGAAGCTGCGCGTCGGAGGGCACCTCGGGCGGCTGAGCGCCGGCCATGGAGGTAATCGCCAGCATGGCGGCTCCGAATACCCAGCGCATCGTCATCTCCTTAAAGGGCTTCCCCTGCGAGCAGGCGCGCACATTCACTGTCGCCGCGCAGCCGTGCCTTGCGGATGGCGCGAAGGGCCACGGCGTAGAGCCCGGTGCCCAGCAGCAGGAACGGCACGCAGACCAGCGCGATCGACCAGCCGACGCTTGCCGGATCGCCGAACACGCGCTCGGTCACGCTGGCGACCATGAGCGGGCCAAGGCTCGCCCCGAGGATGGTGTTGAGCACCAGCGTCAGCGCGATGGAGCTGCCCCGCATGCGCGGCGGCACCACCGACTGCAGCGTCGCGAACATCACCGTGCCGACGACCGAGAACACCGCATTGGCCGAGGCGACCAGCACGGTCGCGAAATGCAGCTCGTGCGCCAGCACCGAAAGCGTGAAGGGCAGCGCGAAAAGCGGCGCGACCGACAGGATGCGGAACCGCGCCAGCGTGTCGCCCGAACGCATCGAGCGATCCAGCAGCGTACCGCCGACCAACGGCCCGATCGCCGAAAACAGAATCGACAGCGGACCAAGCCACGCACCGAGATAGGCAGGCGTGGCGCCATAGGCGCGCAGCAGCATCGAAGGCGCCCACGACGCGCCGCCGTAAGCGACCGTGAAGCAGGTCGCGAAACCGAAGTAGAGTGGCAGCAGCACAGCGCGGTTGCGCCACAGGTAAGCCGCCTCGGCCGCGCCGGGTACTTGCGCCGCGCCCTTGGGGGCATCGCCCTGCCGGGGCGGCTCGCGCGTCAGCAGCAGCATGGCGAGCGCAATGACGAGCCCGCAGGCGCCGAAGATCACGAACACCGTACGCCACGCCGCCAGCCCGCCCAGCACCGGGAAGCCAAGGAATGCCCCCGCTCCCGCCGCCGCGAGGATAAGGCTGGTCAGCGAGATGGCGATGCCGTTCGCCAGCCCCTGCCCCATCATATAGACCGAGATCGGCCGCCCGCGCCGTGCGGGCGCGAAGAGGTCCGCGATCAGCGAGATCGCGGCGGGACCGAGCGCCGCCTCGCCCAGTCCGACCAGCAGGCGCGCCGCGAAGAGCGAGCCGAACGACTGCGCCAGGCCGCTCCCGATCGTCGCGAGGCTCCACAGGCCGATGCCTGCGACGATCAGGTTGCGCCGCGAAATGCGGTCGGCAGCAAGGCCCATGGGAATGCCCATGAAGGCATAGAACAGCCCGAAGGCGAGGCCCTGCAGCAGCCCGATCTGCTCGTCGCTGATGCCCAGCGTGCCGCGTACCGGGTCGACCAGGATGTTCAGCGCGGCCCGGTCGATCACCGACAGGATACCCGCAAGGAACAGCATGATCACCATGGTCCAGGCACCGCGCGTGTTCGGCCGCACGGCGTCGGTCGCGGAGACCTCAGGCATATCGAGAGCGATCGGGCCGGCCATCGTCAGAGCAGTCCGGCGGCGCGGGCGCGCGTCTTGATGTAGTCGCCCAGCCAGTCGAGATTGCGGAAGCGCAGCGTGCCGCGTCCCACCGCCGTCGAGCTATGCGCCATCCCTGCGACAAGGCGCAGACACTTGGCCATCAGGAACACTTCAATCGCATCCCTCTCTTCGGGCGTGAAGGGGCGCACAGATTCGTAGCCCGCCTCGAAAGCCTCGCCGATCTTGGGATCGAAGCCGTAGAAGAGGTTGCCCCACACGAAGTTCTGCACGTCCTGCATGAGGAAATCCTCACCCGCCGCGTCGAAATCCAGAAGCGTGATCTGGCCGTCTTCCGCCACGTGGACATTGCTCGGGTGGAAGTCGCGGTGGCACACACCGAGCGGAACCTTGCCCGAAGCGGCGTATTCGTCCAGCCGCTTGTCGAGATTGGCGGCGATGATCGGGTAATCGCGCAGGTCGTCCGGGCGATCGTAGACGAAGTCTATCAACGCGGGCATGCAGATGTTGTAGTCCTTGGCCGTCTCGGTCGAGAACGTGTGGTCCTTGCCTGCCTGCTCCTTGGCCCATGCGTCGCCATGAAGGTGCATTTCGGCCATCGCCGCGCCGATGCGGAAGGCGGTTTCCTCGGACAGCCGATCGCCGAACTTCACGCCCGGCGCCCAGTCGTAGAGCGCGAGCGCACGCTCGCCCTCGGGCGACAGAACCTTGAAGTAGAGCTTGCCGTCATGCTGCGGCACACCGACCGAGGCGGGGAAGCCCGCGCGGCGCAGGTAGTCGAGGAAATCCAGTTCATAGGACACGTCGTCGACATCGCGGTAGGTCTTGCGCCACACGCGCAGGGCGTACTTCGCCTCGGCGTCCTGCACGAGGTAGACGTCATTCATGCCGCGATAGAGCAGGAAGCAGGTGAGGTCGCCCTTCAGCGCGTAGCGGCGTGCCACTTCGCGAACGATGAAGTCCGGGTGGAGGACCGAGTGCGATACTTCGGCAAGCGGAAGGTCAGAGGTGGTCAAGGAAGTCTCGCAATTCATCAGCTAGTCGCTCCGGTGCAATATCGAAAATGTCGCGGTCGAGGTCGGTAAGCTCGACCACTCGGCAGGAAGGCAGCCGCGCGGCCGCCTTGAGTGAAAGGTGCATGAGGTCTTCGGCGGGCTGCAGCAGCAGCGCGGGCTGGGAGACCTGTTCGAGACGGGCGAAGTCCCACGACCACACGCCCCGATAGGCCCAGGTGAAGCGGTCCATCGCACGCGCCTTGTCGGCGAAGTTCAGCGCCGCCTTTTCGAGCGGGACGCGGGCGTCGCGCTTACCCACGACATAGGCCCAGAGGCCCGCCGTCAGGTCGCGCACCACGGTGCCCTCCTCGTCGAGCGGGGGGTAATTCTCGGCATCGGCAAGGCGTTTGGCGAGGGCCTCGGCGTCATACATCGGGATGCCGGTAAGGCCCATCGCGCGCACCCGGTCGGGCCGGGCGATTGCAAGCTCGCAGGCCAGCAGCGAGCCGGTGTGGAAGCCGTAAAGATCGACCTTGCCCGCCAGCACGCCTTCCTCCGTCAGCGCATCGAGGGCATCGGAGAAGCCGGCCGCATAGCCCGCCATGCCCGGGGGCGCGGACGGCGAATCCGACATGCCGTAGCCCGGCGTATCGAAGGCCACGACCAGACGGTCAGCGGCGAGCGCGGCGATCAGCGGCTCGTACTCGAAGGACGATGACGGGTTCTGGTGGAGCAGCACGACGGGCGCGCGCTCCCCTGCCGTTCCGGCGATGCGGTAATGCATCTGGCCGTAGCGGCAGGTCGTATAGGCTCTTCTGATCACAGGGCGGTGTTCCCGAAGCCCTCTTCGCTGCGCAGGCGCGCGGCGGCGAACTTGTCTTCGTCGAGGTCGTAGGCCCACAGGAACAGCCCGTTGATCGTGAACATGATCGAGGGGATCACCGCGAAGCCGACCTTCAGCGCCAGCATCGCGCTCTCGGGCTGCTTGACGATCGCGCCGCCCGTCGTCGGCACGTAACCGAGCGCATGGAGAAACACGCCGAGCACCGCAACGCCGAGCGCGAAGCTGACCTTCTCGACCACGGCGATGGCGCTGGAGAGCAGGCCCTCGCGCGCCTCGCCGGTCAGCACGCGGTCATAGGCCTGCGTGTCGCCCAGCATCGAGATCGACATGAGGATGATCGCGCCCGAACCGAGGCCGCCGCCCACCGCACGCACCATGATGCCGACGGTGGTGATGGTGTTGTCGGCCAGCAGCCAGCTTAGCGTGGTCAGGCAGAAGATCACCACGCCGCAAAGGTACGTGCGGCGCTTGCCGATGGTCTTGCCGCTCCACACCCACAGCGGCATGGCGAGCGCGGTGACGACGTTCTGCGTCACGGCCATGATGATCTGGCCGGTATAGCCCACGCCCACGACGTTGAGCATGTAGAGCAGCATCGTCGATGCGACCGAGGCGAACGAAAGGAACTGGAAGACTTTCGCGCCCAGCAGCATCATGAACGGCCGGTTGCGGGCGATGGCGCGCATTTGCGCGAAGCCCGGCAAGTGCTTGCCCGTCGCGGGCTGCGTACCGTGCTGGACCGGCACCGAAAGCGCCGTCGCAGTCATGGCGCCGCCGATGATGAGCGCCATGACGAGGCCCATCGTCGCGAAGCCCGCGCGGCCCGCGCCGCCGCTCTGGATCAGCCACGCAGTGCCCGCCATCGCCAGCAGCTGGCCGATGGAGACGAACACGGTGCGGAAACCGATCAGGCGGGTGCGTTCGTGGAAGCCGTCGGTCAGCTCGGCGGGCAGCGCCATGTACGGCACGTTGAACAGCGAATAGGCAGTCGAATAGATCACCAGCGCGGCGATCATCCAGACCATCAGCGCGCCCTGCCCCATGACCGGCGGCGCGAACAGCATCACGAACGACACCGCCGAAAGCAGCGCCCCTGCGGCAAGGAACGGCTTGCGGCGGCCCCAGCGGGTGCGGGCCCGGTCGGACAGGCTGCCGATCACGACGTCGATCACCGCGTCGGCCAGCTTGGAGACCATCAGCAGGTAGCCCGCGATCTCCGGCGACTGCCCGAGCACGGTGGACATCAGCGCCGGGAAATAGGTGGTCACGGTATTGAGCATGATCGACACACCGACCGTGCCCACCCCGAAACCGAGGCAGATGCCGATGTCGAGGCGCTTGTGCGCACCCGCTGCGGTGGTAGCGTCCATCTTCATGCTCCGGCTGCGAGGAATTGCGCGATCACGTCCGCCTTGGCCTGCGCCGAGCCGCCAGTGGATGCCTCGTGCCCATCGGCCAGCAGGCCGAGCGCGGTCTTCACCGAGGCGTTGAGCAGGGCCAGTTCGGTTTCCGGCTTGAGCAGCAGCGTCGGCGCGGCGATCCGCGCCATGCGCTCGAACGCGCGGTAGCGGAACGCGGCGATATAGGGCTTGGGGTAGGTATCCAGCGCCTTGAGCACGTCGAGCGTGATCCGATGCAGGATCTGCGGCGGCGGCATCGGCACGGCGAGGCGGTGCTCGGCATCCTTCATGAAGTGCGGGAAGAACAACGCCTGGTCGCGGCAGAAGTTGAAGGCCCAGATCAGATGGCGGCCGTACTCGTCGGGCTCCACCACGGGCGCGTAATTGGCGACGACGGCGTCCCGCAGTTCGTCCTCATACTCGGTGATGCCGTCGAGGACGAGGCGGCGTACGCGGCCTTCATGGCCCGCCGCCAGCTCGCAGGCGATACGCGCGCCGGTGTGGGTGCCATAGGCATCCACCGCATCGAAGCCGAGCACCGTGCAAAGCCGGTCCATCGAATCGGCGAAGTAGGCAATGTCGGGCTCGGCCGGAGCGGGCGGCGGCGAATCGCCGTTGCCCAGCGTGTCGGGCGCGACGATCTCGCCCAGACGGCCTGCTGCGCGCAGGGCGAGCATGAAGTCCTGCAGGAACCAAGAAGAGGCAGGCGAGGCGTGGAACAGCAGCAGCGGCGTGTGCCCCGGCTCTGCGGCCGGAAGGCGCCGCAAGTGAAGCTGGCCCTCGTCGAGCCGCACGAAAGTGCGCTCGATCTGCGCAAATGGGTTCTTGTCAGTCGGGTTCATGAGAGGCAGGCTATCGCAGTCGCTCGCCAAGCCACGACATGAAGAGAAAGTTTATCGGCTAGCGAATAAAACTTTAGCACTGAGCGCGAACCGCGCCCGGTCGTGTTCATATTGCAGCATGGACACGACACTCCTCCCCGACGATGGCGCGTTACTCGCGGCGCTCGAGCGCGAAGGGCCGATGAACCTCGCCCGCGCTCTCGCCGTCATGGAGCGGCACGATCTGGCCGGGCTGGTGCTGGGCGATCCGATCAACGTGTTCCACGCGCTGGGCCACTGGCCGCAGATCGGGCGCACCCGCGCCGGGCAGCCGCCGGGGACTTTCGCCCTGATCGCGCGCGAAAGGCTGGAGATTCCGGGCCTCGTGACCAGTCGCTTCCTGCATCACTACAGCTGGGCGGACGGCCGCAGCCGCAGCGACGTGGCGGTCTGGCTCTATACGCACATGGGCGACGAGGGCGACGAGACCGCGCTCGAAGTGCCCTTCTCTCCTGTCCTTCCGGAACGGCACTCAGCGGCACTCAGCGGCACCGAACGGCACCGGGCGGCCGTCAGCACGACCCTCAGCGGCGCCATGACCGCACGCAGCGACGCGGGCGGCGCGATCGTCGCGGCCATGAAGGGCCTGGGACTCTGGCAGGGCCGGGTCGGCTTCGACCACACCGTCATCGCCGAAGTCGCCGAGCGTCACGACCACCCCGGCGCGATGGTCCAGGCCGACAACATCCTGCGCGAGATCCGCCTCGTGAAGTCGCCGCTGGAACATGCGCTGATGGCGCGCGCGGCGCGATCCAACGTCGATGCCCTCAATGCGGTCGGCCATGCGATCCGCGCTGGCGCCACGCACGTTGAGCTTCAGGCGCTCTATCGCATGGAGTGCGCGGCGCGGGGCAACACCGCGCTGTTCCTCAACGTCGACCGCGTCTCCTCCGACCTCTCGCGCCTTCAGGTCGAGGACGGGCAGACGCTGATGCTCGACGGGGTGAGCCAGTTCCTCGGCTACCATGGCGACTTCGCGCGCACCGTGTTCGTCGGCGAGCCCACGCGCGAGGCGCGCCGCGCCGCCGAGGCTGCCGCCTTCGGCTGGCAGGCGGTGCGCGAACAGTTGCGCCCGGGCCTGCGCTATTCCGAGATCGCCGCGATCGGCGAGGCCGCGATCCGCGCTGCCGGGTACGAGGCCGCGATCGGCTTCGGCCCGCACAGCGTCGGCCTTGCCCACACCGACGAGCCCGGCGAAGTCCACGGCGGTTTCTGGCGCAAGCCCGACATCGTCCTCGAGCCGGGCATGATCCTCTCGGTCGACTGCCCGACGCTGGACACCGGCATCGGCGGCTCGGCGCACTGCGAAGACCTCGTCCGCATTACCGAGACCGGCTGCGAACCCATCCATCCTCTCCACGACCCGGTGATCATCGTATGACCAGACCTTTCATCCTTTCCGCCTCCGTGGCCGAACCGGCCTTCGCCGTGCCCGGCCATGCCCGCGCCGTGCTGCAGGCCGCCGAAGCGGCCGGGTTCGACCTCCTCATGCTCGGCCGTTCGGGCGAGCGTCCGTTCGACGCGCAAGTGCTCGTCGCCTGGGCCGCACCGATGACCTCGACGCTGGGCGTGGTCGCCACCGTGCCCGCATCGAAGGCGCACCCCTTCCACGTCGCCCGCGCGCTGTCGGCAGTGGACTTTCTCGCCGCCGGGCGCACCGGCTGGTCGGTCGTCCCCGAAGGCGCGCCCGAGGGCATGGCCGAAGACATGGTCGGCGCCGCCCGCGCGTTGTGGGACGGCTGGGGCAGCGACACGCTGATCCTCGACAAGACAAGCGGCCGCTACCTCGACGCATCGAAGGTCAAGGCATCGAACTACAAGGGCGCGTTCTTCAAGGTCGCAGGTCCCGTCAACGCGATGCGCCCGCCGCTCGGCCATCCGCTGCTGGTGGTGGACGGCGACGATCCGATCGCCATCGACGATGCCGACATCGCACTCGTGTCCGACGGCACCGCCGCCCCGCAGGCGACCAAGCGGCTGATCAAGGTCGGCGCCGATGCCGACGCCGCCATGCTGGCCGAACGCTTCGAGGCGCGCGAGATCGACGGCGCGCACTTCACCTTGAGCGATGCCCTGACGCAGCTGCCGCAGATCGGCGCGCGTCTCGCCTCCCTGCTCGCGCCTCGCCCGGCTGGCGACCTGCGCGCACGGCTTGGCCTGCCCATCCCTTCCACCGCCTCCAACCAGCCCGGCGGCGCCGTGATCCCGGAGATCGCATGATGCAAAACCAGATTCATCTTTGGGCCTTCCTGCAGGGCATCGGCTTCTTCCCGACCGGCTGGAAGCATGAGCGCGCGCGCCCCGAGGGCGTGTTCCACATGGACTACTACACCCGCGTCGCGCAGTTGGCCGAACAGGGCCGCTTCGACGCGATCGTCTTCGGCGACCAGCTGCAGTCGCGCGGGGCTGGCGGCCGCGCGCCCGAGCGTCTGGCGATGCCGACGCTCGATCCCGTCACGCTGCTGACGGCGATGGCGGCGGTGACCAAGCATATCGGCCTCGTCGCCACCGTCTCCACCACGTACAACACGCCCGAGATGCTGGCCGAGCGCTTCGGCACGATGGAGCGCATCACCGGCGGCCGTTCGGGCTGGAACATCGTCACCACCGCGCACCCCGACACCGCGCCCAACTTCGGCGAGACCGAACTGCCGCCCAAGGACGCGCGCTATCGCAACGCCGTCGAAGTCGTCGCCCGCGCCTGCGAACTATGGGCCGAGATGGACCGCGAAGGGCCGCAGCTGCCGCAGGGCCGCCCGGTGCTGGTGCAGGCAGGCCAGTCGCCCGACGGCCGCGACTTCGCCGCGCGCACGGCCGAAGCGATCTTCTGCCCCGCCGCCACGATCCAGGCGGGTGTCGATTTCCGCACCGACCTGCGCAGCCGCGTGGCGGGCGTCGGCCGGAGCCCTGACGGCGTGCGCATCATGCCCGGCCTCTCCTGCGTGCTCGGCGGCACCGAGGAAGAGGCCCGCGCCGAGCATACCGCGATCCTCGACCTTGCCGACGATGCGCTGGCGATCGAGTATCTGTCGGAATCGCTGTGCTGCGACCTGACCGGCTTCGATCCGCTCGGCCAGATCCCGGTCGACGAGATTCTCGCGAAGACCCTGCTGCCGCAGGGCGACGTCGCCCGCTCGATCGTGCCGGGCGCCGAGAAGGGCACGCCGCTGGGCGAGTTCGCCGCCAACTTCATGCGCCACCCGCGCGGCCACAACGTCTTCATCGGCACGCCCGAGCAGATGGCCGACATGATGATCGAGTGGCGCGACGCGGGCGCCTGCGACGGCTTCACCCTGCAGCCCAGCTACATGCCGGGGGGCCTTGAAGACTTCGTCGGTCAGGTCGTGCCGATCCTGCAGGCGCGCGGCCGCCTGCGTACCGACTATCCGGGCGCCACCCTGCGCGAGACGCTGGGCCTGCCCGCGCGCGAAGCGGTGACGGCATGAAGATCGGCCGCATCGCACTCGCCACGCTGGGCGCAGTCGTCCTCGTCGGCGGCGGCACCGTTCTGGCCTTGCGCGCCGGAGCGGGCGAGTCCGACCGTGCGCAGCTGGAAAAGCGCTGGGCCGACGGCCCCTCGCGCTTCGTCACCATCGACGGCGTGCGCCTGCACGTGCGCGAGGAAGGCCCGGTCGGCGCCCCGGTGATCGTCCTGCTCCACGGCTCGATCGTCAACCTGCACGAGTGGGACGACGTCGCCGCGATCCTCAAGGACAAGTACCGCGTCGTGCGCTTCGACTGGTCGCCTTACGGCCTGACCGCGCCCGATCCTTCCGGGGTCTATTCGACGCCGCGCTCGGCACAGCTGATGAACGGCCTGCTGACGAAACTCGGCTACGACAAGTTCGCGCTCGTCGCGACGTCGAACGGCTCCAACGTCGGGCTGGAATACAACCGCGCCTATCCCGGCCACGTGACGGCGATGGCGTTCTCGATGCTGCCGCTGGAGCGCCCCAGCCAGACCCGCAAGGTCAACTGGCGCCTGAGCTGGAGCCTGCCGGTATTCAAGGCGGTGCTGCCGAACTGGCGCCCGCACTGGTTCTGGCGCGCGATGCTGGAAGATACCACCCCGCCCGGCTTCCAGCCGACCGACCGCATGGTCGACCAGATCACCGAGATGAACAACCTGCCCGGCGCGCTCGACCGGCAGGCGCAATACATCCAGGCGAACGTCAAGGCGTTCAAGACATCGGACGTCGGCGCCGTGGCCGAAACCGTCCACGTGCCCGTGCTGCTGCAATGGTGCAGCTACGATGACGTGATCTCGCAAAGCGCCGGTGCCTCGGTCAAGCGCTTCACCAACGCGCCGGTGACGCTGATCGAATACCCCGACCTCGGCCATTTCCCGATGTGGGAGAAGCCGCAGAAGTTCGCCCGCGACCTCGAAGCCTGGCTCACGAAAGTCGCTGTGCGGTGATGAATGCGCCTGTCGGACGCCGTTGCATCCGACAGGCGAACAAAGGGCACGAGCCTCTTCAATAGAGCGCGAGTTAAGGGAATTCTTACGGCGATAAAAATTTCTTGATTCACCGAAAATCGTAAATTGAAATTTTATCACGATCGGGCCGACAGGACGGCCAATGGCTTACTCGCTTCCGGTTCTGCACGTCAGTGCAGAACGTGCATAGTATCATTACAAAAACCAATGGCAGTGAAATTCGCAGATACGCAGGGAACGTGACAACAATTGGCGCCGCAAGTGCGCCTTTAACATTGAGGGACGAAATGACCGGCAAATATAAACTCCAGTTCGCCTCCACCTTGTCAGGCATTGCTATTGCAGCAAGCCTGACCGCGGCTCCCGCGATGGCGCAGGACACCGGCGGCGACATCATCGTCACCGCACGCAAGACCGGGGAAGACATCCTCAAGGTTCCGGTCACCGTTACCGCGATCACCTCCGAAACGCTCGACGCCAAGGGCATCGTCTCGGTCACCGACATGGCCGCCTCGACCCCGGGCATCAACATCAACAACAGCTCGTCAGGCCACGCCGACCGCTCGTTCCAGCAGGTCGTCATGCGCGGCATGACGCCGTCGACCACGCTCGCCACCACGACCTCGATGTTCATCGACGGCGTCGCGGTGTCCTCGCCCTCGCAGGTCAGCGCGATCAGCAACCCGGAGCGCGTCGAGATCATCAAGGGCCCGCAAAGCGCCTACTTCGGCCGCAACACGTTCGCGGGCGCGATCAACGTCGTGACCAAGATGCCCGGCAACGACTGGGGCGGCGAAGTGCTCGGCATGCTCGGCACGCGCAACAACTGGCGCCTGCGCGGATCGATCGAAGGTCCGATCATCCCCGATCTCCTCTCGTTCCGCATCAACGGCGAGCAGTATTCCCGGGACGGTTCGTGGAAGAACCAAGACGGCGTGACGCTGGGCGACCAGCAGACCAAGAGCGCTTCGCTGCTGCTTGCCATCACCCCGGCCTCGAACGTCACCATCAAGCTGTTCGGCATGCTGAGCGAGGACAAGGACGGTCCTTCCGCTCAGACCCGCCTCTATTCCTACGACGTCAAGGCGCCGAACGGCAGCACTGTCGTCCAGGGTCAGGCGAACTGCATCCTCACCGGCGATACCCGCGGCGTGCTCAACCCGGTCACCGGCCTGCCCGCCGGCGCTGCGGTGCAGAACCCCTACTTCTGCGGCACCATCCCGACGATGGCGAACCCGGTCACCGCGAACGTCACCAACACGGACTTCGTGCGCCAGTTCCTCAACATCGGCACCAATCGCATCGTCGATCCCTCGGAAGGCGTGCAGGGCTACGGCCTGCTGCGCCGTACCAAGCACGCTCATGCGACGTTCGACTGGGAAGCCACCGACAAACTGACCATCTCGGCGCTCGCAGGGTACAACCGTGAGGTCTGGACGACCTTCATCGACCTCGACAGCTACGACGGCAGCGCCCTGCCCAGCGGCTACGACTACAACGGCAACGGCAGGATCGACGCCACCGAGATCTTCGGCGAAGGGTACTTCAACTATCCGTACCTGATCGAACGCAAGATCGACGACTTCTCGCTCGAAGGTCGCCTGTCCTACGTCTCCGGCCGGTTCCACGGCGTAGCGGGCATCAGCTACCTCAGCGCCGACCAGCTCCAGGGCCTGGGTGGCGGCACCGGCGCGCTGACCGCGTCCAGCCTCTCGCCCGGCGGCCTCAGCCGGAACAAGACCACTGGCCTGTTCTTCGGCCTGACCTACGACGTGACCGACACGATCTCGGCCAGCTTCGAAGGCCGCTACCAGATCGACCAGTTGCAGGCATTCGCCCGCCCCTCCGGCGTGAGCGTCGCATCGAGCGCGTTCATCCCGGCTGGCTTCTACACCGGCGGCACCGTGCTCGCGAGCGCGAAGTACAAGAACTTCACCCCGCGCGCGATCGTCAACTGGCAGATCACGCCCGACACCATGGTCTATGTGTCGTGGGCCAAGGGCGTGAACCCGGCGCAGTTCAACACCAACATCCTGTCGCAGGTCGGATCCGTGCAGCAGGCGGCCTTCGATGCCGGCGGTGAACTGGCGATCAAGCCCGAGAAGATCACCAACTACGAGATCGGTCTGAAGGGTCGCATCGGATCGACCCTGCGCTACACCTTCGCGGCCTACTACGCCCAGTGGCGCAACCAGATCAACTCGACCATCATCGTCGCGCCCGACGCCACGCAGCCCACCGGCTACAGCTTCGTCACCGCATCGATGAACGCGGGTTCGGTAAACCTGCGCGGTATCGAGGGTGAAGCGTCCTGGCGCCCGACCGAGTTCCTGACCATCGACGCCGCCGGTGCGATCAACGACTCGGACATCAAGGCCTTCGCCAGTTCCACGGTCAGCGCCCTGACCGGGATCTACGACTATTCCGGCAAGGAGATGAAGAACACCTCGAAGTACTCGGCCAACGTCGGCGTCCAGGTCGGCACCGAGATTTCGGGCTGGGACAAGGGCAGTTGGTTCGTGCGCGGCGACTGGAACTTCAAGTCGGGCGTATGGTCGAACGAGGCGAACCTGGCACGCACGCCGGACCTGCACCTGTTCAACGCACGCGCGGGCATCACGCGGGGCAACCTCTCGCTCGAGGCGTTCGTGAACAACATCTTCAACAACAAGACGCCGCTGACGATCTCGGACAATTACACGCTGTCGCCGGGCTTCGTTTATGCGGCGCGGACCTCGGCGCTGATGCTGGGGCTTGGCGATCTGCGCACCGCAGGCGTGCAGGCGAAGATCAAGTTCTGATCCGGCGCTGCTGCGAGACAAGGAAAGGCCGGGGGAAACCCCGGCCTTTTTTATTCCTCCCCGAGCTTGTCTCGGGGAGGGGGCGCCGACGCAGTCGGTGACGGAGGGGGAATTGCCCGGCCTCTCCCCCTCCACCACCGCTTCGCG